>JAGRHM010000037.1 GCA_020445005.1 Candidatus Competibacteraceae bacterium
GCTTCCGATAGCATCAGGGTGGCGCGCGCCTCGGCCTGGGCTAACCGTTCGCGCGCCTCCGCATCGCGAAAGGCGGATTCCTTGCGGCCCTCGGCTTCCAGAATCGCCGCCTGTTTGAGTCCCTCGGCTTCCAGAATTGCGGCTTGGCGAGCGCCTTCCGCTGTCAGGATCGAGGCGCGCTTATCGCGTTCGGCCTTCATTTGCCGCGCCATGGAATCCACCAGATCCTTGGGCGGGGAGATATCCTTGATTTCGATGCGGGTTACCTTGACGCCCCAGGGAGTGGTCGCCTCATCCACTACGCTCAGGAGTCGCGCGTTGATCTCGTCGCGCTTGGACAGCAGTTCATCCAGGTCCATCGAACCCATGACCGTGCGGATATTGGTCATGGTCAGGTTAAGCGTAGCGAATTCGAGTTGATTAACTTCGTAGGCGGCCTTGGCGGCGTCTAGCACCTGATAGAATACCACGCCGTCCACCTGGACCATCGCGTTGTCCTTGGTAATGATCTCCTGCGAGGGGACATCCAATACGGTTTCCATCATGTTGATCTTGTGACCAATGCGGTCGATGATCGGGATGATGAGATTGAGTCCGGGACGCAGGGTCTCGGTATAGCGGCCAAAGCGTTCAACCGTGTATTCCATGCCCTGCGGTACCGATTTGACGCCCAGGAAAACCAGAATCACGGCGAAGATCGCTAATCCAACAGCGAATGCGGAAAAACCTTCCAGCATGACGCGACTCCTCTGTAGATAAACTTGATTCGGCCATCCGCCAAGCGGAGGCATATTTCGTTGGGTAAAGCGCTTTATATATCGTCGATCGCGCCAGTGCGCGCATTGAGCATCACATGCACAGGCGTTTCGTCCGACAACCATGCGACGACTTGCCAGCGCAGGATACCTTCTTCATTGGCGTACAATGAAGCGGAGTCTACATCGATGCGCCGAGTATCAGCGCGGGTCTGGAAGGCTTCCAGGGCGACAGGCAGGATTGTATCGAGATCGCGCAGCCAGGGACCGGGTCGCAATGGCGGTTGCAGCGGCGAATCCAGCAACATCGACTGCCATGCGCTGTCGTCGTCAGCCTGTTCAGCTTCGCGCTCCATCGCGGTAACCGCTAACAAACGGGCGGATGGATCAATCAAAACATCGAAACCGGACAAGCGGCGGATACGTCGGGCGGATTGATGCTTGCAACTGCGGAAAGAATAACGGAACTCACGGGGGAACACATTGCCGTCTGCGTCGTGGTCCAGCTCCACGACGACCGATTCGAGGACAGCGCCTGGATCCGTGCGCAGGGCCAGTGATTGAGCATAATCATGGCCGGCGGAGACGGTCGCTATGATGCCCGCCTCCGGGGGCATCGGTTGGCGATCAACTACAATCGAGATGGCGCCGCCGGTAAACGCATCGGCATTGATGCCGTGTTCAGCCAGCAACTGGCGAGAACGACGGTCAGCGGCGCGCAGATGCAAGCTGGCCAGCGGCCAGGCTTGTCGCCAGACTCCGCGCAGCGCTCCCCGAAAACTCGCGCAAACCCGACTTTGGCCAGTAACCTGTCGCATCCATCCTTGTTGAATTAATACTGTCATTTCACGGGCATAGGCATCGAGCAATCGACTCGCTGGATCATGAATGACTTGTTCAAGGCTGGCGCGATTGACCGGTTGCGATAAGGACGCTACCAACTGGCGGTGTACGATATAAAGCGCGCGCGGATCCCAAACATCCTTGAGTTGGAGGCGGGCCAAGTAGGCGGGAGCCGGCAGGCTGTAGGGCAGATTGAGATTGTTGGTGGTCAATGCCCGTCCATCGTCAAACTCGGTCGAGAATTCGATGAACCGCTGACAAGGCGGTCCGCCCTTGCCAAATTCAACGTATGCGATCATTGCCCCGATGCCTTGTGCAGATTGGGTCAACAAGCGTAGCCACAACACCGCATTGGGTATCACCTCGTCACAACGAAAATCGCCTTGGTGAACAAAATCGTCGACTGTCAGCGCCTCGGTCGCATCGGTCATGGCAATCCAGGCGGTGTCGGGCAGGTCGGCTTCGCTCAGGAGAAGTAGATGGGGCCGCATGGGTTGCCGAACCCGCAGCAAGCCAAGCGGGATGCCGATCGCCATTTGGAGCAACAAAGCAGGTGGTGCGATCAACCACTTGATCAGGCGAATCAGCAACACGAGTAAATAAGAAGGCAGCAGCACAATGACGCGCAGCAGCGATAGCGCAAGTAGGCGCACAGGTAATCCCCGGGGTTCAAGTTTCGTAACCATGTGTTCGAGTTGCGAAGCGGCTGAGCAGAGTTTAACCGATATCGTGAGGCAGAGATCCCGCGCCCAGTGCGGAATGATCAATAGCGACTCGGTTATGTCAAAAAACGCAGTCGCGCGCAGACTTGGGCGCCGCCGAGTATTCCACGGCTGATCTCCAGTTTTCCATCATAGACCTCCTCGACTAAATCCCGCACCACCGCTAGGCCGATGCCGTGGCCAGCAACCGTGGGATCGGCACGTTGTCCCCGGTTAAGCAACAGCGGCGCCTGCTCGACCGGGATGCCTGGGCCATCGTCCTCGACTTTAATAACCAGCTCCACCTGTCCCTCGCGTTCGGCAGACCAGGCGCGCACGATCACTTGGCGTTGCGCCCACTTACAGGCGTTATCAGCCAGGTTGCCCAAAATTTCCAGCAGATCGCCTTCGTCACCGTGGAATACCGTGTTGTTCTCGACGGCGCAACGCAAATCCAGGGTGCGCTCGGCATAAACCTTGGCCAGAGAGTCAAGAATCCGGCGAGCCAGGGGCGCGACCGGCAAAGGGGCGCTGAGGGCGATGCGCCCCGAGGCGGCAGCCCGCTGTAACTGGTAATCCACCGTACGATTCATCCGCTCTAACTGCTCACCCAAGACTTGCCGTAACTCTTCGGAAGATGGGCTGTTATCCAATGCGCCGCGCAGGACCGCCAACGGCGTTTTTAAGCTGTGCGCCAGATCGCCCAGCGCATTACGATAGCGTTCTAACAGGGTGCGGCCCTGACGAACCAGGGCGTTCAAATTAATCGTGAGCAAGCGCAATTCTTCAGGATAATCGTTGCTTAGTTCGGTGCGCTGGCCGGTTTCAATCTCGGTGACCTCGGTCGCCACTCGCCGTAGCGGTTTCAGGCTCCAGCGCAGAATGAGTCCTTGCACCGTGAGCAATACCCCGGTAGACGCCAACAACCAACCCCACAGACTGCGCCGAAAACTCCACAGTTGGTCAAGAAAATTCCACTGCGTTTCCGCGACGCGGAAGGTGTAAAGCCGGTATTGATTAGGAGCGATTTCCCAACTGACCGTGAACGCCAGCAGGAACAGTGGAGCGCCATCCGAGGAGTTCAACGGCGCGAATTGGATATCGCCAGGGTCACGCACTGCCGGGAAAAACGGCAGAGCCATACCGAGCAACGAGGGCGAGCGCCAGACCAGATTGCCCTTGGCGTCCATGACGTCTGCGTACAGACCCGAATCCGGAGTGGAGAAGCGGGCTTCGGGCAACGCTTGCGGCAAGGTCAGACGATCGAAAGCGTCCATGTCGACCGCGCCCAAGAGTATATAGACCTGCGCCTGCAGGCGATCCTGGACCGCGGCAAGGGCGCTTTCCTGGAATGCGCGATCGAGGGTTAGGCCGGTCAGACCCAGAAAGGCGGCCAGCACCACGCTGGCGGCGATCAGCAAGCGACCACTGAGGGAGTGCATTGTGGTGACCAGGCCGACTAGCTTTTTCGATAAGCTTCCATCACGTTACGCAACTGGCCGATTTTGTCCAACACCCGACTGAGTTGCAATACATCGGTAATTTCCAGGGTCAGTCCCATGCGGGCAATCGAAGTTTCGCGGTCAGTCAGCGTATTGGCGCCCAGCACATTGACCTGTTCATTGGCCAGAATCGAGGTAATGTCCCGCAATAGACCGGAGCGGTCGTGGGCAATGATCATGATATCCACCGGATAGGTGGTCGGCGTCTCGCCCCAACCCACTTCAATCACTCGTTCGCCATGTCGATTGGCTAGGGCCAGCAGGTTCGCGCAATCCTGACGGTGAATGGTGACGCCGCGTCCCTGGGTGATGTAACCGGCGATCGGTTCAAACGGAGCGGGTTGACAACAGTGGGCGATCTGGGTCAACAATTGCCCAACGCCGCGAATTTGCACATCGCCCTTGCCGGGCTCGGCCGTTTTCGGCTTGCGAACCACCGGCAAGCTGTCCCCGGCAGGCGGCGCTTGCGGCAGCAAATCTTGCACTTTCGACACGACCTGACTGGTCGTCAGCGCGCCGTGGCCAATAGTGGCGAACAATTCGTCGGGCTTAGCGAACCCGAGGCGCTCCGCTACTTTTTCCAGTTTCAGATGGCGAATGCCCAAGCGCTGAAATTCCCGCTCCAGGGCCGTGCGGCCCGCGGTAATGCTCTTGTCCTGATCCTGCTGGATGAACCATTGCCGGATTTTGGTGCGCGCCCGATTGCTCTTGACATAGCCGAGGTGGGGACTGAGCCAGTCGCGGCTCGGCGCTCCGGCCCGGGTGGTCAGTACATCTACCTGTTCGCCAGTCTTAAGTTCATAGGTTAGTGGGACAATCCGACCATTAACCTTGGCGCCCCGGCAACGGTGTCCGACCTCGGTATGGACGTGGTAGGCAAAATCGAGTGGAGTCGCCCCCTGCGGCAACTCAACGATCGCGCCCTTGGGCGTGAGGGCGTACACTCGGTCCTGAAACGCCTCGGCTTTAAACCGCTCCAGCAAATCGCCGTCATCCGTATCCTCTTCGCGGTATTCCAGCATTTGCCGCAGCCAGGCGATTTGCTGGGCGGCCGCCTCGCCCGGTCCCTCGCTGCCTTCCTTGTAGCGCCAATGTGCAGCGATGCCCAGTTCAGCATTGCTGTGCATATCAAACGTGCGAATTTGGACTTCTAGGTTGCGGCCTTCCGGCCCTACCACCGCGGTATGCAGCGATTGGTAGCCATTCGGCTTGGGATGGGCAATATAGTCATCAAATTCCTGATGGATATGATTCCAGTGGGCGTGAACGACGCCGAGCGCCGCGTAACAATCGTTGACCGTTTCGACCAGCACCCGCACCGCGCGCACGTCAAAAACCTGTTCGAAAGACAGCTTCTTGCGTTGCATCTTCCGCCAGATGCTATAGATATGCTTGACGCGACCGCTGACTTCAGCGCGGAGGCGGGCATCCCGCAGATAGGCGCGTAATTCCTCCATAACCTGAGCGATGTACTGTTCCCGATCCGTGCGGCGCTGTTCGAGCGCCGTGGCTAACTGCTTATAGGTCGTCGGTTCCAGGTAGCGGAGCGCCAGGTCTTCCATTTCCCACTTGATGCGGCCAATACCGAGCCGGTTGGCCAACGGCGAAAAGACGTCCAGTGTTTCCCGGGCGACGCGCTGCTGCTCTTCCAGCGCCAACCGCCCGAGTTGTCGCAGGTTGTGCAACTGCGTCGCCAGTCGGATCAAGACCACACGCAGATCCTGAGCCATGGCCAACAGCATCTTGCGCAAGCTTTCCAACTGACGACCGACATGTTGGCTGCTTTGATGTAGTTCGCCAATCGCGTCGAGCTTGATCACGCCATCGACCAGATGCGCAATGGCTTCTCCAAGCTGTTCGCGCAAATCCGCTAACGTGAGTCGTCCATCGACCACGGCCTGGTGCAGCAACGCGGCGGCAGCGGTTTCATGGTCCATACCCAGGTCAGTCAGGAGATCGGCAACCGCCAACTCTGGTTCACCCCCGAGTCCATAGGCGTGCCGCACGATTTCAATTTGCGCGGGCGTCCATTGGACGTTGAGCGTATTCAGCCATGTATCGAAATCCGCGCCAGCGAGCGCGGTCTGTCTGGAAGCGACCATGTTGCATCCCCAGAAAGCGGCCCGAAATGGGCATAACGCCCACGCCGAAAAGCCGGCGGGGCGAACGACGGGGGTTGGAGGCGGATCTTGGGTCAGACGATGATGCCAGTCTCTCGCCCCTGTCTGGATGGGTGAGAGACCGGCTTGTTCGAAGCCCCTGGCAAATCGAGCGTGCGTCTAATTATTCTTGGCGCCCTGATCGACCCATTTGCGCAGGAGAGCAAGTTGTTCTTCTGGCAATTTCACCTTGCCATGCGGCATCTGGATAGAAGGATCAACGCCGGGTCGGCCTTCGGCCAACCGGTTCAGACTACTGTTGAGACTCTGGCCGGGAATGATGACCGGCCCCATTTTGGTGCCTTTCATCAGTTCCTCGTAGGTACTCACCGCCAGACCGCTCTTCTGGTAGCCCTCGCCATCGGGCGCAGTGTGACATTCCGCGCAGCCAGCTTTCAGAATTGGCAAGACATCCTTCTGGAAGCTGACCGGCTTCTCCGGTTTTTCCACCGAGCAACCCACCAGCGTCCCCAGTCCCAAAATTAACGCGGATGCAAGCAGTTTATGAGAGTTCATGGATCGTCCTTTGGATAAGTTTTAGACGGGTTTGGATGATACGATACTAATCTTATCAGACTCCGGGCTCGCATGGATGTCTTGACGAGGTGAATCGATCATGCGTTTGGTAATCAGTGGTTGATATGACTTCCTCTGGATTATCGTGCGATATAATCCCTACAAGAAATCATCCTTAGAGCAATCGGCGTTATACTTACCTGAACGATTGGCGCGCCTGGCGCAGGATGCCTGATCGCAGACGCTCGCTGACTTTCCAAGCTCAGGCAACGCCGTGATGCTTGCTTACAACTTTGCCATCAGGCGCTGCGGTCCAAAGCATCAACCGCTGCCAGGCATGGCCTCCACCGTCAACACAACAGGATGAACAACGTGACGAGTCCAAAGCTTAACCCCGAATTACAACGTATCGTTGAAGCCCGCCATCATGATCCCTTTGCCGTGCTGGGCCGCCATCCACAGGACAAAAAGGTCGTGGTGCGCGCCCATTTGCCTTATGCCAAGGAAGTCCATATCGCTGAGGGCAACCTGCCGATGGAGCGTATCCCTAACACCGACCTGTTCGAATGGCAGGGCAAGGTCGATCAGGTGCCGGAGCGTTATCGGTTGATTTGGCGCGATGGAGATCACCACGAGCATATTTCCTACGACCCCTACTGTTTCCCGCCGCAACTGCCTGATTTCGATCTGTACCTGTTCGGCGAGGGCAAGCATTGGCATTCCTACCGTTTCCTAGGCGCACATCGGCATGAAGCCGATGGGGTCGCGGGCGTCTTGTTTGCCGTCTGGGCGCCGAATGCGGAGCGGGTCAGCGTCGTCGGCAGTTTCAACCGTTGGGACGGGCGGATTCATCCCATGCGGGTGCGCGGCGGCAGTGGCGTCTGGGAACTGTTTATCCCCAACCTCTGTCCCGGTGACCTGTATAAGTTCGAAATCCGTAATCGCCACAGTGGCGTGGTGTTCCTGAAATCTGATCCTTATGGTCAGCACTTTGAATTGCGGCCCAGCACCGCCACTATCGTCACCAAGCCAAATAATTATGCCTGGCGCGACGCCGAATGGCTGGAAAAGCGCAAGTCCACCGACTGGTTGCACACGCCCATGTCGGTTTACGAAGTCCATCTGGGTTCGTGGCGGCGTGGTTGGGAAGGCGAGTTTATCAACTACCGAGAAATGGCTCACCAACTCGTCGAATACGTCAAGGATTTAGGCTTCAGCCATATCGAACTGCTGCCGATCACCGAACATCCCTATGACGCTTCCTGGGGTTATCAAACCACCGGTTATTATGCGCCTACTAGCCGGTTTGGAACCCCGGATGATTTTCGCTATTTCATCGACTACTGCCACCAGCATGACATCGGCGTGATTCTCGACTGGGTGCCGGCGCATTTTCCCAAGGATGCTTCCGGCTTGGCCCGCTTCGACGGTGAAGCATTGTATGAACACACCGATCCGCGCAAAGGCGAGCATCTCGACTGGGGTACGTTGATCTTCAATTTTGGCCGCTATGAAGTGAAGAATTTTCTGCTGTCCAGCGCCCTGTATTGGGTCGAGGAATTCCATCTGGATGGGCTGCGGGTTGATGCGGTCGCCTCCATGCTGTATCTGGACTACTCACGCAAGGAAGGCGAATGGATTCCAAACAAGTACGGTGGCCGTGAGAATTTGGAAGCCATTGACTTCATGCGGGAACTGAATACGGTTGTGCATAGCGAACATCCTGGCGCCATGGTGATCGCTGAAGAATCCACCTCCTGGCCGCAGGTCACCCGCCCGACCTACGTCGGCGGACTGGGCTTCAGCATGAAATGGAACATGGGTTGGATGAACGACACCTTGCGCTATATGGCGCAACAGCCGGTCCATCGCAAATATCACCATGATTTGTTGACTTTCAGCATGTTGTACTGCTTCACCGAGAATTTCATGTTACCGTTCTCGCATGATGAGGTCGTGCATGGCAAAGGCTCGCTGATCAACAAGATGCCAGGCGACGAGTGGCAGCGCTTCGCGAATCTACGGTTGCTTTATCTTTATATGTTCACTCATCCCGGCAAGAAGCTGCTGTTTATGGGGACTGAGTTTGGTCAGGGCACTGAATGGAACAGCGCTACGACTCTCGATTGGTATGTACTCCAATATGACTTTCATAAGGGAATGCAACTACTGGTCAAGGATCTGAACCGGCTCTATCACAGCGAACCGGCGTTGCATCACTATGAATTTGAATGGCAGGGCTTTGACTGGATTGATTGCCATGATGCCGAACAGTCGATCCTGAGTTACTTGCGCAAGAAGGATGATGATTTCCTGGTGGTGGTCGTCAACTTTACCCCGGTGCCGCGTCATGGTTACCGAATTGGGGTGCCGCGCACCGGGCGTTATACGGAAGTTTTCAACTCCGACTCGAATTATTACGCTGGCAGTGGTGTAGGTAACGGTGGCGTGGATTTAATCGCCGAGGAGCAACCTTGGATGGATCGTCCTTACTCGATCACGATCACTGTCCCCCCCTTGGGTGGCTTAGTGCTCCGTCCAGAGGAGCCACCACCGCCGAAGCCGGTCGCAATTGTGGCCGAAGCCGCTGACGAAGCGGCGTTGGCGTCGGAGGAAGCAACTACAGTAACCAACGCTGCGCCAGTGGTTACCGCCACATCGACGGTAATTGTAGAAGAAGTGGCGCAACCCGAGTAGCTTGCTTGATTTGGCGGACAGGTTTGCGCCTGTCCGCTTTGTCAGCAGGTTCATGAAGCCGTAATCGGTGATTACGGCCCAAGAAAGACAGTTGGGCCATCTCTCCCCGTTTAACGACCCTTCACCAGGCTTGCAGCCATTCCCGCGTCCAGACTGCAACCTGATCCCGCCATTCGCGACGAGAGAAGGTATGATTCGCTTCGGCGTATTCGCGCACCGTAACCTGTGGTTGCGCCAGCAAGCGCCGCCAGGTTCGCACTGTCCTGGTCATATCCCGGAATTCGGCGGCGGTTAGATCATCGCCGCTGAGAATCAGCAGAATCGGACCGTGGAAGCGACGCCAGCCGTCGGCCATACGTTCGGGCAAGGGTCTCTGTTCCGGATGGACCGCGACCGCCTTGCCGGAATCGACTGGCCGTGCTTGTCCAAGCAGCGTCCACAGCGAACGCCAAGCCGCGCTGAACGCAAAAT
>JAGRHM010000038.1 GCA_020445005.1 Candidatus Competibacteraceae bacterium
CCGCACTCAGATGGATACCCCCTTAGATTTAAAATGGTATAACAATGCGCTCAAGTCGTTCGCGTTGCTCACTCGGACGCCTGGCGTGGCGTTGGACTCTTAGCCGTAGTGGGGAAGAATAGCACGTAGGTGGGGTTGCCGTCTTTTTGGCAACCCAATAGGCTCGGTTTAGAAAGATGTTGGGTTGCCTGCGTCAACCCAACCGACACTGGGTTCGCAACCAGACCCGCATTCTGCGCAACTCATCCGCATCGGCGGAATCCGGCAACAAGGTCAGCGACCGGCGCTGGCCGTTCTCCAGCCGAAAATTCACGATGACGATAAGCGGATGGGCATAGCCGCTGATCAGTTGGCCTGAATACCGGCGACCATCCCCGGTTGCTAGTTGCCAACGTTCATCCAGCCATTCCAACCGGGCGATGAACCGGCGTCCACGCGGGTATCCATAACAGTAAACCAACCAAACCAGGGAAACGGCGATGCCCGCGATCAATCCAGCTTTGACCCACCAGAGGATATTGGAAACGACAACGGCGACGCCAGCCAGGAGATGACCAACGCCGCCGCTCAACAGCAGAAGCCGCGAGGGACGCGGCTCAAGAACAATTTTGATCAGCGCCCGTCTCGGCGGCTGGTGAAAGCAAGGTGCGCATGACGCTGACGACGCGGGCGGTAGCTCCATCGGTCGGGGTCACCCGACCGAGCATGTAGCTCATTAACTGCGTATCCTGAAGCTCCAGCAGTTCGGCAAACGCCTGTTGCTCTTCGGCAGGCGCACGGGGATAAAACTGCTCCAGATAGCCCGAAGTCAGCAGATCCAGTTCCTTCATTCCACGTCGGCAACGCCAGCGCAGTTTGCCTATCAATTCATCCACAACTGCTGTTTCCTCGTTGTCATGGGACGCTAAAGTGTAGCCGCTCAACCCCCCCTTTGGCAAAGAGGGGTAAGGGGGGATTTTGGCCCTCCTTTTTCAAAGGGGGGAGGTAAACACTTACCGCCAAGGTTACCGCCGCTCAATCATCATCTTCTTGATTTCCGCGATCGCCTTGGCAGGATTCAATCCCTTCGGGCAGGTCTTGGTGCAATTCATGATGGTGTGGCAGCGATACAGCCGGAAGGGATCTTCCAGATCATCCAGGCGCTCGCCGGTGAATTCGTCGCGGCTGTCCACGATCCAGCGATAGGCTTGCAGGAGAATGGAAGGCCCCAGATAGCGTTCGCCATTCCACCAGTAGCTCGGGCAACTGGTGGAGCAACAGGCGCACAGGATACACTCGTACAACCCGTCCAGCTTGGCGCGATCTTCCTCGGATTGCAGGCGCTCGCGCTCCGGCGGCAGCGTGACCGTTTGCAGCCAGGGCTTGATCGAGGTGTACTGGGCATAGAAATGCGTCAGATCCGGCACCAGATCCTTGATCACCGGCATGTGCGGCAGGGGGTAAATTTTGATCTCGCCGGAGATATCATCAATCGCCTGGGTGCAAGCCAAGGTGTTAATACCGCCGATGTTCATCGCACAGGAACCGCACACGCCTTCGCGGCAAGACCGCCGGAGGGTAAGAGTGGGATCGATCTCGTTCTTGATCTTGAGCAGGGCGTCCAGCACCATCGGACCACAAGTGGCCAGATCGACCTCGTAGGTATCCATGCGCGGATTTTCGCCACTGTCCGGATCCCAGCGGTATACCTGGAAATTCCTGACATTCTTAGCGCCGGTGCCAGCATAATAGGTCTTGCCCTTGCCGATAATCGAATTGGCTGGGAGTTTGAATTGAGCCATGGCGTCGTCCCCTTAGTAAGTGCGCTTCTTGGGTGGAATGTATTCCACCTCGCTGGTGAGCGTGTAGGTATGCACCGGCCGGTAGTCGATCGTGACTCCGCCTCTTGCATCCAACCAGGCTAGCGTATGTTTCATCCAGTTCTCGTCGTCGCGATCCGGATAATCCTCGCGGGCGTGCGCGCCGCGACTCTCGGGGCGATTGATCGCTGACTTGATCGAGACCATCGCGCATTGCAACAGGTTTTCCAACTCCAGCGTTTCCACCAGATCGGAATTCCAGACCGTACCCCGGTCGGTAACCCCAACATGCTCGAAACCGGCAAACACTTCTTCCAGCAGCTTGATGCCTTCCGCCATCGAGTCGCCAGTGCGGAACACGGCGGCGTGATTCTGCATGGTGCGCTGCATCCGCATCCGCAGGCTGGCGGTGGGATTTTCGCCGCTAGCGTGACGCAGGCGGTCAAAGCGGACAATGATTTTATCAACTGCGGACTGAGGCAAAGCGCCATGCGGACTGCCTGGTTTGACCAGTTCAGCGCAGCGAATCGCCGAGGCGCGGCCAAACACGACGATGTCCAGCAGCGAGTTCGAACCCAGGCGATTAGCGCCATGCACCGATACGCAAGCGGCCTCACCAATCGCCATCAGGCCGGGAATAACATGATCGGGATTGCCATCCTTGAGGATGACCACCTCGCCATGATAGTTGGTGGGAATGCCACCCATGTTGTAATGCACGGTCGGCAACACCGGGGCTGGTTCCTTGGTGACGTCGACGCCGGCAAAGATGCGCGCGGTTTCAGCGATGCCCGGCAAGCGCTTGTTGATCACGTCCGCGCCCAGATGCTCCAGATGCAGATGGATGTGATCTTTGTGCTCGCCGACCCCACGTCCCTCGCGGATTTCGATGGTCATCGAGCGGCTGACCACATCGCGGGAAGCCAGGTCTTTAGCATTCGGCGCGTAACGCTCCATGAAGCGTTCGCCGTTGGAGTTGGTCAGATAACCGCCTTCGCCGCGACAGCCTTCGGTCATCAGACAACCGGAACCGTAGATGCCGGTGGGATGGAACTGGGTGAACTCCATATCCTGCAAAGGCAGACCCGCACGCAACACCATGCCGTTACCGTCGCCGGTGCAGGTATGGGCGGAGGTCGCCGAGAAGTAGGAACGGCCATAACCGCCGGTCGCCAGCACCGTTTCATGGGCGCGGAACACATGCAGCGAACCATCGGCCAAGTCCCAGGCCACCACGCCCCGGCACACGCCGTCGTCGTCCATGATCAGATCGAGCGCGAAGTATTCGATGAAGAACTCGGCGTCGTGCTTGAGGGCCTGTTGATACAGGGTATGCAGGATAGCGTGACCGGTGCGGTCGGCGGCAGCGCAAGTGCGCTGGGCAGTACCCTCGCCGTAGTTGGTGGTCATGCCACCGAACGGGCGCTGGTAAATTTTGCCTTCCTCGGTGCGCGAGAAGGGAACGCCGTAATGTTCCAGTTCAATGACTGCCGGGACCGCCTCGCGGCACATATATTCAATCGCGTCCTGGTCGCCGAGCCA
>JAGRHM010000039.1 GCA_020445005.1 Candidatus Competibacteraceae bacterium
GTCAACGGCGGCATGGTGATTTGGGTGTCGCTGGCGCCGTCAAAGGCAATTTTCGAAATCGCAACCACCGGTTCCTGATCGCCATACCACTGCGCCAGTCGCCGGGTCCACGCACTGCTCTCGGGATCAAGCGTAGCGCGCACCACTGCGCCGGTCCATGCCATCGGTACGCCTGGCGCATCCCGACCGGCCAGCGGCAACGGACCGTGGTAGATGTCCTGGCGGATCGAGAAAGACACATCCGGGGTATCGGGATCGCTGCCTTCCGGGGGCCGCGCGATATCCACGCGCGTCAAGACGTGGGATGAAAATAGCCCGCGTTGATAGCGCACTGTGCTGAGTTTGACATTACCGCTTTTGGAGCCTTCCGTCAGAGCCTCTTCATACCAGCGTTCGGCGCGCAGACCGGACCAGTACGCTGCGCCGGCCAAGCCTGCCGCAGCCAGGATCAAAACGCCTGCTATTCCAATAATCAGTTTTTTCACGCTCAACTCTCCCCGTTGCCAGTAACGGCATGATTTCACAAACCCGCGTCGTCTAAAGGCGGCGATCACTGCGCTTCAATCAATGTCCGCAACTCAGCAGTGCGGCGCTCCAGCAGTTCCGCATCGCCTCGCGTTTCGACATTCAGCCGCAGCAATGGCTCGGTATTGGACGACCGCAGATTGAAGCGCCAGTCCGCGAACTCCAGGCTGAGGCCATCGGTTTCATCCACCGCCGGTTGCCGATCGGCGTAGGCGGCGCGAATCTCGGCGAGTTTGGCTGGCGCATCGGCGACCCGGAAATTGATCTCGCCACTGCAAGGAAAAGCACGCATCCGCGCATTGACCAGCGCGGACAGCGGCAAGTGACGCTGGCTGATCAACTCAGCGATCAACAGCCAGGGAATCATGCCGCTGTCGCAATAGGCGAATTCCCGGAAATAGTGATGGGCGCTCATCTCGCCGCCATACAGCGCGTCTTCCTGGCGCATCCGTTCCTTGATGAAAGCGTGGCCGGTCTTGCTTTGCACCGGAATCCCGCCCGCGGCGCGAACCTGGAAAATGGTGTTCCAGATCAAGCGGGGATCATGAATGATCCGCGACCCTGGATGCCGCATCAACAGCGTTTCCGCCAGCAACCCGACTAGGTAATAACCTTCGATGAATCGCCCTGCTTCGTCGAAAAAGAAACAGCGGTCGAAATCGCCATCCCAGGCCAGCCCCAGATCAGCGCTGTGTTCCCGCACCGCTTCGGCGGTGGCCGCGCGACATTCCGGCAACAAGGGGTTGGGAATGCCATGCGGAAATGTCCCATCCGGTTCGTGGTGAATTTTGATGAATTGGAGGGGCAGATACGACTCCAGTCCATCGATAATCGGCCCCGCACCGCCATTGCCGGCATTGACCACAATCTTCAGCGGTCGTAAGACCCCGGGGTCAACGTAGCCCAGTAGATGTCGGAGATAATCACCTTTATCTGGTCGCTGGACCAAAGCGCCACGCCGGCGAGTTATAGTGAAATCATCATCCGTAGCCGCCAGATCGCGGATGGCGAACAGATCATTGTCGCCGCTGATCGGCTTCGCCTGTTCGCGCACCAGCTTCATGCCATTGTAATCCATTGGATTGTGACTGGCGGTCACCATGATTCCGCCATCAAGACGATGTTCAAAAGTAGCGAAATAAATCTCTTCCGTACCGCACAGACCGATATCCAGCACATCCGCGCCGCTATCCAGCAAACCGTTTGCCAGCGCTGCGCAAAGCGCCGGGCTGCTCAAACGCACGTCATAGCCGACCGCGACCCGCCGGGGCCGCAGAAAAACGCCATAAGCCCGGCCGATGCGATAGGCCAGGTTTTCATTCAGTTCGTCGGGAACCCGCCCGCGAATATCGTAGGCCTTAAAACAGGTCAGTTCACTCATTGCTCACTCCTGACACAGGACACCTGAAATCTCATTCCCCTCGCCCATAGACATCGTCATAACGCACAATGTCATCCTCGCCCAGATAGCTGCCCGACTGCACCTCGACGATTTCCAGCGGAATCTTGCCCGGATTTTCCAGACGATGACGCACGCCCACGGAAATATAGGTCGACTGATTCTCGGTCAACAGGAATACTTCTTCGCCCCGGGTGACCCGGGCCGTGCCGCGCACAACAACCCAATGCTCAGCGCGGTGATGGTGCATTTGCGAGGACAGGCTGGCGCCCGGATTCACCGTGATACGCTTGACCTGAAAGCGTTGATCGAAGTCAATCGAATCATAACAACCCCAGGGCCGGTAGACCTTGCGGTGCATCCGTCCTTCCGAACGATGGCGGTTTTTGAGCTGATCGACCACTGCTTTCACGTCCTGTACTTGATCCTTGCTCGCGACCAGAACCGCGTCGGCGGTTTCCACAATCACCAGATGCTCTACGCCGACCGTAGCCACCAGACGCGAGGCGGCGTCGATGTAGGAATCACGGGTATCAACGCTGATTACATCGCCGCGCTCGATATTACCCTCCTGGTCCCGCTCGCCGACCGCCCATAACGCGGACCACGAACCGACATCGTTCCAGCCGACCGCCAGCGGCATCACCAAGGCATGATCGGTTTTCTCCATGACCGCGTAGTCGATGGAATCCTTGGGGCAGGCGGCGAACGCCTCGCGGCCCAGCCAAAGGAAATCCGTATCAACGCGATCGGTGGCCAGCGCCTGCTGGCAAGCCGAGAGCATGGCCGGGGCAAAGCGCTCAAGTTCGGCCAGAAACGCCGAGGCGCTGAACATGAACATGCCGCTGTTCCAGTAATAATGACCGGACGCTACATAGCTCTGAGCAGTCGCTGCATCGGGTTTTTCAACGAAGCGATCCACCTTGCAAATCCCGGAATCCGCACACGGCGCTCCGGCCTGAATATAACCATAGCCGGTTTCCGGCGCGGTTGGGACGATGCCGAAAGTAATCAACTGGCCAGCTTCAGCCGGTCCGGCAACCTGACGCACCGCGGCGCGGAAGCCATCGACATCGGCAATCACATGATCCGAAGGAAGTATTAAAAGGATTGGGTCATCGCCGCGACTTTGCGCATGCAGGGCGGCGATGGCCACCGCCGGCGCGGTATTGCGTC
>JAGRHM010000040.1:0-5535 GCA_020445005.1 Candidatus Competibacteraceae bacterium
CGGATTGAAGAACTCACCTGGGGCGATGTCGAAGGCTGGACAGCGCTGGGCGGCGCGGAGCTGGGCGCCAGTCGGCAAACTCCGACCACAGAACAACTCTACACCGTTGCGCGCGCTTTGGAGACGCACAGCGTCGATGGTCTGCTGGTCATCGGCGGCTGGAAAGCCTATCAGGCCCTGCACTGGCTATACAGCGAGCGGGAGCGTTATCCGGCCTTCAAGATGCCGATGATTTGTCTGCCGGCGACCATCGACAACAACCTGCCAGGATCGGATTTAAGCGTCGGCGCTGATACGGCGCTTAATGTGATTGTCGAGGCGCTCGACCGCATCAAGCAATCGGCGATGGCNNNGCGCGGCGCTGTTTCGTGGTCGAGGTCATGGGGCGGCATTGTGGTTATCTGGCGTTGATGAGCGGGATGGCCAGCGGGGCGGAACGGATTTATTTGCCTGAAGAGGGCATCACGCTTAAGGACTTGCAGGCCGATGTGGAGCGCATGGTCGACAGCTTCGGCAAGGGGCGGCGCTTTTACCTGACGATTCGCAACGAGTACGCCAACGATCAATACACCACCGATTTTCTGGCCCGGCTGTTTGAAGAGGAAGGCAGTCACCTGTTTGACGTGCGCCAGGCGGTGTTAGGCCACGTTCAACAGGGCGGTAATCCCTCGCCGTTCGATCGCATTCTGGCGACCCGGCTGGCCGCGCACTGCATCGACTTCCTGACCGGGGAATTGGGGCGCGGCGGAGCGGCAGGCGCCTTCGTCGGTCTGGCTGAAGGTAAGCTGACGACCTTCCCGATCAAGCAGATGCCGGATATGGTCGATATCGCCAACCGGCGGCCGCTGGAACAGTGGTGGCTGGAGTTGCGTTCGGTGTTACAGGCCCTGGCGCAACCTTAGTCCAGGCAGCTACCGTTCCCTACCGCCGTCCTTCGCCGCCCGCCCGCCGCAGAATCGCATCCAACATTGCAGTGGGCAACCATCGCTTTAGGATGGCAAACAGGTATGTTGGCGTCGTCACCGGATAGCGGGCGCGAGGCCGGGGACTTTCCAGCGCATGAATCACCCGCTTCAACACCGCTTCCGGTGGCAGCGTGAACGGCGCGGCTGGGCCTTCCTTAAGCAATCGCGTTTCCATCGCCGCGTACTTTGCTCGATGTGGACTGCGTTCACCCTGGATATGCCGCTGATAAGCTGCGTGGGCGTTATCCCGAAACCGGCTGAGAATCGGCCCCGGCTCGATCAAGCAAACGTGAATGCTCGTACCCGCAAGCTCCAAACGCAAGGTGTCCGCCAGTCCCTCCAGCGCAAACTTGCTAGCGACGTAAGCGCCCCGGTAGGGAAACGCCACCAGGCCCAGCACCGAGCTGTTGTATAGAATCCGTCCCCCACTTTGCTGACGCATCACCGGAATAACTTGGTTAGTCAACTCCAGAGCACCGAACAGATTGGTTTCAAACTGTTCGCGCAACGCATCACGACTCACATCCTCTACCGCGCCTGGTTGACCATAACCCGCGTTGTTGAACAACGCGCTCAACCGGCCGTCGGTTTGGTCCAGTACAGTCGCCACGGCTGAGCGAATGGACAGGGAGTCGGTTACATCCAACCATACGCTTTCCAGACCTTCCGCTCGCAAACGCTCTACATCCGCAGTTTGGCGAGCGGTGGCGAACACTCGCCAACCGCGCGCCTTCAGGCCGTGGGCGACACAATAGCCAATGCCCGAGGAACAACCTGTGATCAAGATGATTTTGTCGCTATTTATTTGTTGATTACGTTCCACTTTCTCCTCCCGGCATCATCTCTCAGGTCTCATCGCCATAAAACTGCAATATAAATGAAATATAAAGACCGTCATCTCGTAGCAATCACAGTTTATATTTCTATCACACCCCTCATAAATGAGGATTTTCTGTATTTAATCAATTTCATAACAATCGCTTATCGGAGGTTTCTCATGATCAAGCACAAGCTTGCCTGCGCCGTGGCGGCCACTTTCACGCTGATTGGCGCTGCCCACGCCCAATCGGCCCGCGATTACATCAGCATTGTTGGCTCGTCCACTGTCTATCCCTTTACGACCGCGGTGGCCGAGCAGTTCGGTAAAGCGAACGCCAACTTTAAGACGCCTAAAGTCGAATCCACTGGCACCGGCGGCGGCTTCAAGTTGTTCTGCGGCGGTGTTGGCGTCGAATTCCCTGATCTTTCCAATGCTTCGCGTGCCGTCAAGAAATCCGAAATCGAAACCTGCGCCAAGAACGGCGTCAAGGAAATCGTCGAGATTAAGATCGGTTTCGATGGCATCGTCGTCGCTTCTTCAAAGAAGAATGAGCCAATGCCGTTGACCACGAAGGATCTTTGGCTGGCCCTGGCCAAGCAGGTTCCGGAACCGGGCACGGGCAAGCTGGTCGCCAATCCGTTCAAGACCTGGAAGGACGTCAGCCCCGACCTGCCCGCGAAGAAAATCGAAGTGCTGGGTCCTCCGCCGACCTCTGGCACACGTGACGCCTTTGTTGAATTAGTCATGGATGTCGGCTGCGAAGAGTTCCCGGCGGTCAAGGCGCTGGACAAGGAGGAAGCCAAAGCCGTTTGCCAGACGATCCGTGAAGACGGCGCTTACATCGAAGCCGGCGAGAATGACAACCTGATCGTCAACAAGCTGGTGGCTAACCCCAATGCGCTGGGTATCTTCGGCTATAGTTTCCTGGAAGAAAATCTGGACAAAATTCAGGGTGAACCGATCAATGGCGTACAACCGGAATTCGACAACATCGCCAGTGGCAAATATCCGGTCTCGCGGCCGCTGTTTATCTATGTCAAGAAAGCGCATGTCGGCGTCATTCCCGGCATCAAGGAATTTGTTGCTGAGTATGTCAGCGACAAGGCGATGGGCGATGAAGGTTATCTGGCCAGCAAAGGTTTGATCCCGCTGCCTGCCGACCAACGCAAGCAGTCTGCGATGGACGCAAAGAACCTGAAGCCCCTGTGATCCGGTAACAGAATCTACTCAACATACGCCGCCCGCGCACCCAATGTTGCAGGTGGCTTTCCGCATCCTGGTGACTGCACCATGTTGTTCTACTTGTTCCTGACCCTTACGCTGTTAAGTCTGAGCGGCTACTACCTGGGCCGCAAGCGCGCGTTCGCGGTCGCTGGAAACCATATCCGCAACCTGCACTCCCTGCCCAGTTACTACGGCTCCTACACCGCGTTGTGGTGCGGATTACCCGCGTTGATTGTATTTGCTGTGTGGGCCGCCTTGCAGCCCAGCATCATTATCGAACTGGTCATCGCCGATCTGCCGCCCGAATTACGCGAATTGCCTTCTGGCCGTTTGGACTTGGTCGTTAATGACATCAAGAACCTGGTCAGCGGCAACATTGTTTCCAGCAGCCCGGATGCGGCGATTCTGGCCGCCGCCGAGCATTATCGTCACCTGCAATTCATTGGCAATGTCGCGCTGTGGATCATGGTCCTGATGATGGCGACCGCAGGCGTTGCTTATAGCT
This sequence comes from Candidatus Competibacteraceae bacterium, assembly GCA_020445005.1. Classification (GTDB taxonomy): domain Bacteria; phylum Pseudomonadota; class Gammaproteobacteria; order Competibacterales; family Competibacteraceae; genus UBA2383. The sequence goes on from JAGRHM010000040.1 coordinate 3,515, forward strand.
GGCGGACCATATCGCCCAAACTGCGGGCGCGCAACCGAGTCGAGCAAGTGGTGAATGTGCTGCTGATCGCCAGTTCGACCGTGGCGATCTTTACGACGGTCGGCATCGTGTTATCGGTGCTGTTTGAATCGGTGCTGTTTTTTGGCAAAGTGCCGATCACCGAATTTCTGTTTGGTCTGCACTGGAGTCCGCAGACCGCCATTCGCGCTGATCAGACCGGCTCTTCCGGCGCATTCGGCATGATCCCGCTGTTTACCGGCACCCTGTTGATTTCCGGCATCGCCATGTTAGTTGCTGTGCCGATTGGTCTGATGTCGGCGCTTTACCTGTGTGAGTACGCGGGTCCAAAATTCCGCGCCTCGGCGAAGCCGGCGCTGGAGGTGTTGGCCGGGATTCCCACCGTCGTCTACGGTTTCTTCGCCGCGCTGACCGTCGCTCCGCTCATTCGCGACCTGGGTACAGCGGTCGGTCTGCACGTTGCTTCGGAAAGCGCACTGGCCGCCGGACTGGTCATGGGCATCATGATTATCCCCTTCGTTTCGTCACTGTCCGATGACGTCATCAACGCGGTGCCGCAGTCGATGCGCGACGGCTCCTACGCCCTGGGTGCGACCAAATCGGAGACGATCAAGCGCGTGTTGTTGCCTGCGGCTTTACCGGGCATTGTCGGCAGCATCCTGTTGGCGGTTTCGCGCGCCATTGGCGAAACGATGATCGTGGTCATGGCCGCGGGTCTATCGGCGAATCTGACCGCTAATCCGCTGCAAGCGGTCACCACCGTTACCGTGCAAATCGTGACCCTGCTGACCGGCGACCAGGAGTTCGACAGCGCCAAAACCCTGGCGGCGTTCGCGCTGGGTCTGGTGCTGTTCATCGTCACTCTGATTCTCAACATCATCGCCCTGACGGTCGTGCGCAAGTACCGGGAACAGTATGAATAATTCATCGACCTCCTCCTCCGCCAAGCCGGTCAAACCGCAACGAGACATCAAGACTATCGTCAACACCAGTCTGGCGCGGCGGCACGCCGCCGAGAACCGCTTCCGCTGGTATGGACTGATCGCCATCAGCCTGGGGTTGGCGTTCGTGGCGCTCATGTTTGTCAATATCATCAGCAAGGGTTATCCGGCCTTCTGGCAGACCTATATTGAATTGCCGATTCAGTTCGATGCGGCAACTATTGACCCGGAAGGCCAGCGCGACCCCAAGGCGCTGGCGGACGCTAACTACGCGACCTTGATTCGCGTCAGTCTGCGCGAGATGTTTCCTGAGGTCGAAGGTCGCCGCAACCTGCGTGCGCTGTATGGGCTGGTCAGCTCCAACGCGCCGTTCCGCTTGCGCGATGCCGTATTGAGCGATCCCGGATTGATCGGAACCCGCCAGTCCGTCTGGGTGCTAGCCTCGGCTAACGTGGACACTTTCGTCAAGGGCAATATCAACCGTAATCTTGATGAATCGCTGCGGCCCATCAAGGATCAGGAAATCGCCTGGGTCGACCAGTTGCAAGCCTCCGGCCAGCTGGAACAACGTTTTAACGTCACCCTGTTCAGCAATGGCGATTCCCGCGAACCGGAACAGGCGGGCATTCGCGGGGCGTTGATGGGTTCGTTCTACACTTTATTGGTTACCTTTTTCCTGTCATTCCCGATTGGGGTCGCAACGGCGGTCTATCTGGAAGAGTTTGCCCCGAAGAATCGCTGGACCGATTTGATTGAGGTGAATATCAACAACCTGGCGGCGGTGCCGTCCATCGTCTTCGGTCTGCTGGGTTTGGCGGTGTTCATCAACTTCTTTGGCTTACCGCGCTCCGCGCCGCTGGTGGGCGGTCTGGTCTTGAGTTTAATGACGCTGCCGGTGATCATTATCGCTAGTCGCGCTGCTTTGACCTCGGTTCCGCCGTCAATTCGCGAAGCAGCGCTGGGCATGGGCGCATCCAAGCTGCAAATGGTCGGGCATCATGTGTTGCCGTTGGCGATGCCCGGCATGTTGACCGGCTCGATCATCGGCATGGCGCGCGCGCT
>JAGRHM010000040.1:5578-7133 GCA_020445005.1 Candidatus Competibacteraceae bacterium
CCTTTATCGTCGACGTGCCGCAGGGCTTCACCGACCCGGCAACGGTGCTGCCAGTGCAAATCTACCTGTGGGCTGATTTGCCGGAACGCGCGTTTGTCGAACGCACCTCGGCGGCGATCATGGTGCTGTTGGCGTTCATGGTCCTAATGAATGGACTGGCGATTTTTCTCCGCAAGCGCTTTGAACGGCGCTGGTAGCCGCCTTCAACTTTCGAGAACCATTGGCATGAGTACAACAACGATTGAAGTCAAGGCCGCTCTGAATGGCGGACTGAACGCCGACAGTCGAGAGGCGCCGCTATCGAGCGCGCAGATCATCGACTATGACCATCGACAAACCGTTGGCAGAATCACGGTTGATAATCCCAAGATCACCTGCCGCAGCGTCAATGTCTATTATGGCGAAAAACAAGCCATTAAACAGGTCAGCCTTGACATTGGCGCCAATGAGGTCATCGCCTTCATCGGCCCATCCGGGTGTGGCAAATCCACTTTCCTGCGTTGTTTGAACCGGATGAACGACACCATTGCAGTCTGCCAGGTCACCGGCGAGATCAAGCTGGATCAGGATGATATTTATGACAAAAGCATTGATGTCGTGCAGTTGCGAGCGCGGGTCGGCATGGTCTTTCAAAAACCCAATCCCTTCCCCAAGTCGATTTACGAAAATGTCGCATACGGGCCACGCATTCATGGCATGGTGAATGGCAAGACGGAAATGGATGAACTGGTGCATGACAGTCTGGAACGGGCCGGATTGCTTAAGGAAGTCGAGAGCCGAATGGAGGAGCCTGGCACCAGTCTGTCCGGTGGCCAGCAGCAGCGGCTATGCATTGCCCGGGCGATCGCCGTGAACCCCGAAGTCATTCTGATGGATGAACCTTGTTCGGCGCTCGATCCCATCGCTACCGCCAAGATCGAGGAACTGATTGACGAGCTGCGCGAGAACTACACGATTGTTATTGTGACTCACTCCATGCAACAAGCCGCCCGCGTTTCTCAACGCACCGCCTATTTCCATCTGGGCGATCTCATTGAAATCGGTGAAACCGATCAGATTTTTACCAATCCCCGGCACAAGCTGACCGAGGATTACATTACCGGCCGCTTTGGCTGAGCGCTGCATTCGTCACTTCTTCCGCTGATCCACCACGAGAGTATTGCTATGCCCATTAGCCACGATGCCCATACCGTTAAACAGTTCGACGTGCAGCTCGCCAACTTGCGCAACCTGGTGCTGGAAATGGGCGGGCTGGTCGAGGCTCAAATTCACAGTGCGATCAAGGCGCTGAATGACGAAGATGTATCCGCGGCCCGCGAAGTGATCGCCCGCGACCAGATTATCAACGGCATGCAAGTGAAAACCGACGAGGACAGCGTCAGCCTGGTCGCCCTGCGCCAACCTCTGGGCAGCGACTTGCGATTGATCATGTCGTTGTCCAAAGCCGTCACCGATCTCGAGCGCATTGGCGACGAAGCCGAGAAAATCGCCCGGATGACCGTCAAGATCTACGACGTCGCTAACAGTCCGCCCAGCGCCAAGCTGTTGCGCGACG
>JAGRHM010000041.1 GCA_020445005.1 Candidatus Competibacteraceae bacterium
ATCTTCTGCGCCAGCGTGAAGCCCTTGCCGCTGTCCTTCGGCGCCACCGGCAGGCGGAAGGCGGTGCTGGCCGGCAGGCCCAGCGCCTCGCGCGCCTTGGCCGTCAGCGCGCGGCCGATGATCAGGTTGATGCGGCCGCCGGCGCGCACCTCGTCGAGGATCACGTCGCTCTTGAGGCTGAACTCGGCCACCGTGGCGCCGCCTTTGGTGATCTTGCCGTCGTACGGCAGCACCTCGATCACGTCGCCCATCTCGAGCTTGGACACGTCCACCTCGATGGGCAGCGCACCGGAGTCTTCCTGCGTGTTGAAGAAGATCGGCGCGATCTTGCCGCCCAGCGTGACGCCGCCGAAGCGCTTGTTGGGCACGAAGGGGATGTCCTGGCCGGTGGCCCAGATCACACTGTTGGTGGCGCTCTTGCGGCTGGATCCGGTGCCGACCACGTCGCCCACGTAGGCCACGGGATGCCCCTTGGTCTTGAGGGACTCGATCAACTTTAGCGGGCCGAGCTTGCCGGGTTCATCGGGTTCGATGCCGGGGCGGGCCATTTTCAGCATGGCCAGGCCGTGCAACGGAATATCGGGGCGGCTCCAGGCATCAGGGGCGGGAGACAGATCGTCGGTATTGGTTTCGCCAGTGACCTTGAATACGGTAACCGTCACTTTTTCCGGCACCTTGGGACGGCTGGTAAACCACTCGGCCTCGGCCCAGGATTGCATGACCTGCTTGGCGTGATCATTGCCGGCATCGGCTTTTTCCTTGACGCCATGCCGGTAATCGAACATCAACAGCGTATGCGACAGGGCCTTGGCGGCGACTGGCGCGCACTCCGCGTCATCAAGCAGGTCAATCAGCGGCTGGATATTATAGCCGCCCAGCATGGTGCCAAGCAGTTCAGTCGCATGAATGCGGGAGATCAGCGGCGATTGCGCCTCGCCCTTGGCTACAGCGGCCAGGAAAGCGGCTTTGACATAGGCGGCCTGATCAACGCCCGCCGGCACGCGATGGGTCATCAGTTCCAGCAGGAAATTTTCTTCGCCTTGCGGTGGATTCTTGAGCAGTTCGACCAGGTCAGCAGTCTGCTGGGCGCTCAGTGGCAGCGCGGGAATGCCCATGGCGGCGCGTTCGGCGGCTTGTTGGCGGTAGGTGTCGAGCACGGCAAAGCCCCTTTATATAGTATGGTTGCGGTGAATTCCCGCGATGCGGGGAAAATCTTTGGAAAATTATACCTTGAACTGGGGATGGCGGGGTAGATTTGCAATACCCCTACTGATGAATCGATTGAGCAACGCGCCCTCTTGCCTGATCATGGGATTGTTGGCAGGCTAACTTTATTCACATTCTTCAACTTACCATTACCACAATCTTGTCAATGTCTTCTCCCGATAACGAAACCTTGCGTCAGTCGCTGATCGCCGCTTATGAAGACTGCTCGCCGGTCGAGCAGGCCGTCCTGCAGTTGCTGTCCATCATTTACGATGGCGTTGGCAAAACCGCCCTCGCCGATTACATCCGCGACTGCGGTATGGCGATCTTTAAAACCAAGAGGTTTCTCCCGGCGGGTTTAACGCAAGCCATCACCCGGTTGACGGCCAGAGAACTGGTCATTAGAAAAGGCGACTACAACCAGCTTTACTGCCACTTTCTGTTGCTGGAAGAGGTAACGCGCCGTGCGATCCGGGAGGGTCATTTCGAAAGCATGGCCAACGCAGTACAGAAAAGAAGAGGAACGGCTCAGTGGGACCGTTTCTACTTGACAGGCTACAATCAGCTACTCAGTGAACTACGCATCGCTTTTCATCGGGGCAACCTGCCGCGCGTACAGGCTATCCTCGACGCCTGCGAGAGCCAATACTCTCACAAGGTTGCCGAGCATTCCCCCTGGCTGCTGATCTTTAACAACCCCCTTTATCCTGAAGAATTGTGGATGTTCCCCGATGAACGGGTCAGTCAGGCGCTGACGACGCTGTTCACGGCGGCAGCTCGCAACTTCAGGCCGGCTGACCAAACAATCGCGTTGGCCGAGCGCCTGCTGGCCGCGAACCGTTGCGCTGACGTCACGCGCTATTACCTGGCGGAACAGGCGCTGTTGCGCAACGATCCGGCTAAAGCCCGTGGTTATCTCGCGGCTGGCGACAGCGACTACGATCAGGCGCTGCGCGGCTGGCTGGCTTTTCTGGACGGCGCGGATGAAGAGGCGATTCAGCACTATGAAAACGCCCTGAAACTGCTGCGCAAACGCACCGGTAAACGCAAAATCTATTTCAACCACCTGGCTGGCATGTTCTTTATCCTGGCGCTGCTGGCCCGGAATACACCCGCCCATTTGCGTCAGGCGCTTGAGACAACCGCGCCGCTGTTCGACAAAGGCGCGGTTTATCCGTACCTGACCGCCTATCAAGTCCTGCGCGAGGTCGTGGAAGTTCAGCAGGGGCAACGTCAGCGCCTGCAGCCTCTTGACGCCAGCGTCAACATCCCGCCGGCGGACGGTTTTTTCCAGGTCATGGCGCTGTTCTGGATGCATGCCAGCGCGGCCAAACCCTTGCGCAAACCCATCGCCACCCTGCTGGATACCGCGCGGCAAAGCCATTATGACTGGTTCGTCGGGGAATTGACCGGGTTGCTGCACATCCTGGATGGGAATAATGATGAGACAGGACATCGCCAGCGCCCGCTGACTCGTCTGTTTGCATTGAGAGAACCCTGGGAACACGCCCTGAGTGCCCTGCTTGAGTTGTCTCAACGCGGTCAGGAACCCCCGGCAGCGCCCACTCAACTGCGGCTGGTGTGGTGGATCGACTGGCATCAAAGCGGAATCTGCGCCATTTCTCCCCGCGAACAGAAGCGCGATGCGCGCGGCCAGTGGACGCAGGGCCGGGCCGTCGCCCTGAAACGGCTGGTCCAGCAGGCCAGGAACCTGGATTACCTGACCCAACAGGATCGCGAGGTGTGCGCCTGTATTCAACCGTTCAGCGATGGCTATTACGGCAGCGTCAGCTACGAGATCGACATGGACCGGGCGCTACCGCTGCTGGTGGGTCATCCGCTGGTGTTCTGGGCGGACAGTCCTGCGGTGCGGGTGGAACTGGTCCGCGGCGAACCGGAACTGCTGGTGACCCCGAAGGGTTCGCAATGGCGATTGGAGCTATCACCCCGGGCGGAAGCAGGCGAAGCCCTGCGGGTTGTCAAGGAAACCCCGACCCGGCTTAAAGTAGTCACATTCAATCAGGCGCACCAGTCGGTCATGACCATTATTGGCAAAGGCTTGCTGGTTCCAGCGCGCGCCAAGGATCGAGTGTTGGAGACGGTAGCGGCTTTATCGGGCATCGTCACCGTGCAATCCAGCCTGGATAGCGGCGTTGAGAATCTTCCAGAAGTCGCCGCCAGTCCTGCTCTTCATGTGCATTTGCTGCCCTTTGGCGAGGGTCTGAAAATCGCCCTGCTGGTCCGCCCCTTTGGCGCTGGCCCCTACTATGCGCCAGGCGCAGGCGGTGAACGGGTGATTGCCGAGGTTGACGGTCAGCGTGTCCAAGCCCGGCGCGATTTGCAAGAGGAACGCCGACAGGCGGCGGAGGTCGTGAAAGCCTGTCCAACCCTGGCTCTGCAGGGGGCTGATGAAGGCGAATGGCGACTGGAAGATGCGGAAAGCTGTCTGGAAGCGCTGCTGGAGTTGCAAGCCTTGGGCGATCAGGTCACCTTGGCCTGGCCGGAAGGGGAAGCGTTCAAGGTCAGCCGCCCGGCGTCCTCCAGTCAGTTGCGCTTGAACGTTAAGCGTCGTCAGGACTGGTTCGATCTCAGCGGGGAATTGCGACTGCCGGATAACCAAGTGCTGAACATGCGCCAGTTGCTGGAATTGCTGGATCACAGTCCGGGCCGGTTCGTGCCGTTGGGCCAGGGCCAGTTCCTGGCGCTGACTCAGGAGTTTCGCAAGCGTCTGGACGAAGTGCGCGGTTTCGCGGAACTGACCGCACAGGGCGCGCGCTTTCATCCATTGGCGGCCTTGCTGCTGGAGCCGCTGCTCGACGAAGCCGGTTCGGTGCGCGCCGATGCCGCCTGGAAAGTGCAGATTCAGCGACTGCGTGAGGTCGAGGCGCTGCAATCAACGGTTCCCTTCACCTTGCAAGGGGAATTGCGAGATTATCAAGTTGACGGGTTTCAATGGCTGGCGCGGCTGGCGCATTGGGGGGTAGGCGCTTGCCTGGCCGACGATATGGGGCTGGGCAAGACGGTGCAGGCGCTGGCGCTGATGCTGAACCGGGCGCAGGACGGTCCGGCGCTGGTGGTCGCACCCACTTCGGTGTGTTTGAACTGGCTGGATGAAATTCGCCGGTTCGCGCCGACCCTGAACGCGACCGTCTTTGGGGGCGGCGACCGGGAAAAGATCGTCGCCGGCATGGGGCCGTTTGATCTGCTGATTTGCAGTTATGGTCTGTTGCAACAGGAAGCGGAATTACTGGCCAGCCAGACCTGGCAAACCATCGTGCTCGACGAGGGGCAGGCGATCAAGAATATGACTACCAAACGCTCGCAGGCGGCCATGACCCTGCGTGGCGAGTTCAAGATGATCGCTACGGGTACGCCGATTGAAAACCATCTGGGCGAGTTGTGGAATCTGTTTCGTTTTATCAATCCCGGTCTGCTGGGTTCCCTGGAACACTTTAATCAGCGTTTCGCTATCCCGATTGAACGGGATCGGGACGAGAAGGCCCGCCATCGGTTAAAGCAACTGATTCAGCCTTTCATTCTGCGCCGGCTGAAATCGGAGGTACTGGAGGCGCTGCCGCCGCGCACCGAGATTCTGCTGCGCGTGGAATTGGAAGCGGAGGAAGCAGCTTTGTATGAGGCGCTGCGGCAACAGGCGCTGGATCGACTGGCCAAAATCGACAATACCGATGCGCAGAAACCTTTCCAGATTCTGGCCGAGATCATGAAACTGCGCCGGGCCTGCTGCCATCCGAAGTTGATCTTGCCGGAGACGGATCTGAGCGGAGCCAAGCTGGCGGTATTCGAGGAGGTGTTGGATGAATTACTGGAGAATCGTCACAAAGCGCTGGTGTTCAGCCAGTTTGTCGATCATCTGGCGATCATCCGCGAGCTGCTGGATCGCAAGAAGATTGTCTATCAGTACCTGGATGGCGGTACCCCGGCTGCGGAGCGCAAACAGCGGGTGGACGCTTTCCAGGCCGGCCAAGGCGATGTGTTTTTGATCAGTCTGAAGGCGGGCGGTTTGGGGCTGAACCTGACCGCCGCCGATTATGTCATCCATACCGACCCGTGGTGGAATCCAGCGGTGGAAGATCAGGCGTCTGACCGGGCGCACCGCATCGGTCAGCAACGGCCGGTGACGATTTATCGGCTGGTCACGACGCAAGGGACGATTGAAGAGAAGATTGTCGCCCTGCACCATCAGAAGCGTGATCTGGCCGATCAGTTACTGGAAGGAACCGGCGCCAGCGGGCGGCTTTCCGCGGCGGAGATGCTGCGGTTGTTGCAGGAGGAGGTTCTGCAACATTGATAGTTAAGAACCGCAAGGCATCGGATATGGTTTTACCATCAGCGAAATTCTCGGTGGTAGCTCGAAGGGAATCGGGCATTATTGAAAAATTCGTAACATTTCTTACCACGTGATTTAGCGGCATACATTGCTCGGTCAGCGTTACTTAGCAACTCATTTATCTCCTGGTCGCCATTATCGATTGCGATACCGATGCTAACAGTGACTAACATATCCTCCTTTTCCAATTTGAATAGAATGCATAAGGTCTCAATGATGCGTTCCGCCAACTGGGTCAGATCCTCAAAAGAAAAGGTTTCTTCTATCAGTATCGCGAACTCATCGCCGCCCAACCGGGCAACAGTATCACAATCTCGAGTACAATGTACTAATCGCCGAGCAATATCCACTAGCAATTGATCACCTACGCTATGACCCAAGTTGTCGTTAATGGCTTTAAAGTTATCCAGATCCAGAAACATGACTGCTAGCGGTTGCTGATTACGACGCACCCGTTTGATAGCATGTTCTAGTCGATCTTGAAACAGGACACGATTAGCCAGTTGAGTCAGTGAATCGTAATGTGCTTGTTGCCAAATCTGATTTTCCAGGGCGCGTCGTTCACTAATGTCGCGACTGTTGAGGATGATTCCTAGAATGATAGGGTCATCGAGGCGATTGCTAGCAACTGTTTCAGCATGCATCCAACTCTGGTCATAACGTCTCACCCGCCATTCAATCAAGCCGTCTGCGCCCGCTTTTTGCAATGTATCCTGAAAAAACAAGTGTCCTCGATTTTGATCATCAGGATGTAACAAGTCTAGCCATGAAGTCATCTTTAGTTGATTAAAGTCATAACCTAGTAAATTTTGCACTGATGGGCTAATAAACCGAATGATGCCATATGAATCGGTGATAGCAATTAGATCCGATGACTGACGCACTAGCGCGACAAAATGGGCTTCACTCTCATGCTTCGTCTGCTTAATACGTAATTTAATATTTTCTTTATAAACAATTGCTTGACGAATAACCAACAGTGTTATCAAGATGACGGCGGCGAAAATCAGGCCCCCGAGCGGTTCTCGCCAAGGGTTTTCCCAATAATCGTAGGCGACCGCAAGTAGAAGACCATAAGCAACTAGAACTGCTGGATAAGGGAGTGACTTAAAGAGGTCGTATCGTTCGGTCAGCCTTGCGGCTCCGCCAGTAGAAGCGTGGACATATTCCAGTTGTGCGCCGGTCATCATCAAAAGACCACCAACCAGATACAGAGTATCCACTGAATCGCCAGTTTGATAAGCATTTTCCTGGATTAGGTAATTGAACATCGTGTCTGCTATGCAATCGACAAGTATGCCCAGAGCCAACCATTGTAAAGGAGAATTATCTCGCGGTCCCGAGCCTTTAAGGAGAATAACCAGAATAATGAACAAGAGTGCGAGTGTAGTCCCCGGATATTGTAAAAGCAAAACAGCCTCTGAAGGACTTCGATCTACCAGAATTGGGCGTATCAAGAAATACCAAATCGGTGTACCGATACCAATGAACATGATTCCGGTATCCAAAGAGAATTTAAAAATTTCGGCGCGATTTTTGAGTTTTTCTGTGAGCAGTGTAGATCCTAATAATAAAAGTGGACAAACTATGTATAAGACCATTGCTGAAGGTATGAACCACTCAAAATCTGCATTATCGCTGTTGGTTAAGATGGGGAAAGATTGTTGCTGCAATACCAGTTCTACATAACCCCATGTGATGCAACTCGCTATAAAGTTGCATAATGCTGCTACCGTTAATATCTGCCATCCCCGCCGGGTACGCGATGGCAAAGCAGGATGTATGGCAGTCCGCCACCACATAACAATCCAAAAAACATGAACCGGGATATAAGCAAGATTTCCAATCAGTATTTTATATTGCTCACCACCCCAGTGAAATCGCGTCCACAAGAAAAATAACACAATGTAAACCGCATTGATTCTGATGATCCACCAGCCTGGATTCATAGGGGTTTTATAATTATTTTCAAATGGCGCTTGACACTCATGCATCACACTAATTCCATCTTTCCATAACACTTGTCACCATTCTTTAAACTGCAGTTTACGATAGGCAGAATCGATAGTGACCTGGCTATCAGGGTTTGGTAATTAAAACTTCAACCCTCCAGCTCTTCAAAACCGTCCCAACCCCTCACCGGTTTGCGCCAGTAGACGCGCCAGCCACGGCCTCTTGCCCGTGTAGATAATTTCATACAGATCAGCCCCAGCGCTGGCGTCCAACAGATAATCATCGCTGGTGCGCAACTCGTCCACCAGGCGGCAATCCAGCGCTCGTGCGCCGAACCAGTGTTCTCCAGTCGCTACTCGCTCCAGATCGATCTGGGGCCGATGGTTCTTGACAAACTCCTTGAACAAGGCGTGGATGTCTTCAATTTCTTCCTGGAACTTCTGCCGTCCCTTGTCGGTGTTCTCGCCAAACAGCGTCACCGTGCGCTTGTGTTCGCCGGCCATGAATTGCTCGAAATCGACATCATGTTTCTTGAGCAAACGGTTGAAATTCGGCAACTGGGCGATGACGCCGATGGAGCCGAGAATGGCGAACGGCGCTGCGATAATCCGGTCCGCGACACAGGCCATCATGTAGCCGCCGCTGGCGGCGACCTTGTCCACAGCGACGGTCAACTTGATCCGCCGATCGCGGATGCGCAGCAATTGCGCCGCCGCTAGCCCATAACCATGCACCAGTCCGCCTGCGCTTTCCAGCCGCACCAGAACCTCATCCTCGGGTTGCGCCGCGGTCAACACTGCTGTCACTTCCTCTCGCAGCGAGGTCACTGCCGCCGCGCGGATGTCGCCGTGAAAATTCAGCACGAACATCCTCCGGCGTTCAGTCTTCTCCCGCTGTTTCTCATGGACCTTGTGTTCCTTTTGGAACTGCTTGAGCGCCTTTTTGGGCAAAATGGCCGATTTGAGCGCCAGCGCCATGCCATCATAATTTTCGTTAAGATGGCGAATATCCAGCCGTCCCTGGGCTTCAGACTGACCGCTGGATCGCGCGATCAAGGCGATGATCCCGCCTACAATAATCAGCACCGCCGCTACAATGGTCACGGCTTTGGCCAGAAACAGTCCGTACTCACTTAAAAATTCCATTATGCTCTCCAAAGATTGCCGAGTCGGTTCACCCTTGCGTGGGTGGCCACTTTAACCGGAAATGCGACTAAAAACGACACATGGACATCCACTATGCGCCTGATCAACCGCGACGTACTGACTCGTGAAGTCATCGACTGGCATCAGCAGGGACTGATCGACCGCTCCCTGCTGGATACCCTGTTGCCGCGCTACGAAACGCAGGGGCGATTCCTGGCGGCGCTGCTCAAGTGGCTTGGCCTGTTCGCCCTTTTTCAACTGGGGCTGGCAGTGCTCGTGTTCATCGCCATGATGACTGAATCCGCAGCAGTGGCCGCCGTGCTGTTGGGCGGCGTTGGCGCGGGATTATGGTATTTTGGCGTCCAGATGGCGACCGATCCCCAGCAACGTCACCCCTTCACCGGACCAGTGCTGGTCACCGCTAGCCTGGCGGCGGCGTTTGGAACCTTGGTCTTGCTGCACGTCGCTGCCGGCGGCGAAGGCGAAGATCAGGCGATTCCCATCCTCCTGTTGCTTACCAGCGCGCTGGCTGCTCTGACTGCCTATCGTTACCGTTTGCGTTGGCCGCTGCTGTTGGGGTTGTTGCTATTTTTCCACGGCGTTGGGGCATGGCATGCCTACGGTGGACGCGGCGCTTATTTTGCCGATATCCAGGACGAACGCCTGATGGCGGGTATAGCGCTGGTAACGATTTTCCTTGGCGTCTGGCATGAACGCCGGCTGGAAAACGGTTTGCTGCGGCGCTACGTCGGGTTTGGCGCGCTGTACCTGATCTTTGGCTTGCTGTATCTGAACCTGTCGCTGTGGTTTCTGACTCTATTTGGCAAACCGCTGGACTGGGTGCTGATCTTTACCGGCGCTGGCATCGCGCAAATCGTCGTTGGTGCTCGGCTCCATGATGCCCGCTTCACCGGCTTTGGCATCGTGTTCCTGGCGATTGACCTATACACCCGGTTCTTTGAACATTTTTGGGACCGTCTGTCCGCTGGGGTATTCTTCCTGCTGGCTGGTGCATTGGCGATGGTCTTTGGCTTCGCCTGCGAACGCTGGGGTCACATTTCACTGGAGCGACGGTCATGAATCCGACCTCCCGCAACCGCCGGATTCGCCGGGAACTGGACGCCCTGTTACGCGAAGGGCTACTGGACGAAACAACTCATGTGCAATTGGGCGAACGCTATCCCGTCGAGGGCTGGGACTGGCGCTCACTAGGCCGCTGGTTCCTGATTTTCGGCGCGATCAGCGTGATGGCCGGTCTGGTCATGCTCGGTCGGACCCTGTTCGAGTTCACGCTGGAAAAACTGGCCATCCTGTTGAGCATCGCCATGCTCGCCAGCTTCGGCGGCGGGCAATGGCTTAAGCATACGCGCCCGACGCTGATCTGGAGCCGTCTCAGCCTGGAGCTGCTCGGTGGCTTATTGTTGATCGGACTGACGTTCACCCTCGGCGCGATTTACTCTACCGGTTCCGGCAACTGGCCAGCGTTGCTGCTGATTGATCTGGTGTTGCTGCTGGTATTGAGCTACGGATTGGGTAATGTACTGCTCCTGGTGCTAAGCGCCGTCGTGTTCTTCTCCTGGTTCGGCGGCTTCACTGGTTACGCATCGGGTTGGGGCGCATATTGGTTCGGCATGAATTACCCCCTGCGCTTCCTGCTGGCGGCGATGGCGATGATCGCTATTGCGGTGATTCATCAACAGAGCGAGCAGGGGTTGCTGGCGCCGTACCGGGGATTTTTCAAGATCTGGCTGTCCACCGGCCTGTTCCTGGCGGAAATGGCGCTATGGCTGCTGTCACTATTTGGCAATTTCGACCTAGCCAGCGACTGGTGGTACAAGGCTACGGGGGTTGAGCTGATCCTGTTCAATGCGCTGTGGGCCGGGCTGAACGTGGCGTTGATCGGCCTGGGCGCGCGCTTGGCGATGCGCATGGTGACCGGTTACGGGGCGACGTTTCTGATTATCCAGATTTACACGCTGTTCTTCGCTCATCTGGCGGAACATCTGGGGCTGTTCCTGAGTCTCCTGATCGCCGGCGGCGGCGCGCTGGCGCTGA
>JAGRHM010000042.1 GCA_020445005.1 Candidatus Competibacteraceae bacterium
GTTAATGACGGATAAAGGCACTTGCGTCATTAATGGCACCGAACGGGTCGTGGTTTCGCAATTGCACCGTTCGCCTGGCGTGTTGTTAGATCACGACAAGGGCAAAACCCACTCTTCGGGTAAGCTGCTGTTTTCAGCGCGTATTATTCCCTATCGAGGCTCCTGGCTGGATTTCGAATTCGATGTCAAGGATGTGCTGTACGCGCGCATTGATCGCCGTCGCAAGCTGCCGGTGAGTATCCTATTGCGGGCCTTGTTTGACGAACCGAATGCCAATGATCCACAGGCGCGCAGCGTTAATGAACGGATCCTCGACATTTTCTTCGAGAAAAACACGGTATGGGTTGCCGGCGGGCAATTTACTCTGGAACTGCTGCCGGAACGTCTGCAAGGCGAGACCGCCAGTTTCGATATCGCCATTGACGATCGGGTGATCGTGAAAACTGGCGAAAGAATTAAGGCCAAGCATGTGCGCGATCTCACCAAGGCTGGCGTAAAAAGTCTGGCGGTGCCGGCCGACTACTTGGTTGGCAGGATTTTGGCGCACGATCTGATGGATCCCGAGACCGGCGAGGCGCTGGCGGTAGCGAACGACGAACTGACGTCGGAGAAGCTGGAAAAAATCCTGAGCAGCGGCATTAGCGAATTTCAAACCCTTTACATCAACGATGTCGATCGCGGCGCTTTTATCTCCAATACACTGCGCGCCGACACTACCCGCACCCAATGGGACGCCCAGGTGGAAATCTATCGGATGATGCGCCCTGGCGAACCACCGACCAAGGATGCCGCGCAACGTCTGTTACATGATTTATTCTTTTTGCCGGAGCGCTATGACCTGTCCGATGTGGGACGGATGAAATTTAACAGTCGGGTGGGTTACAACCAGGCGCCGATCCCTGGAATACCCGTTAAGGACCATCCGCCCGGCGTGTTATCCATGGAAGATATCCTGGCGGTGCTAAAAACACTGATCGACATTCGCAACGGCAAGGGCCAGGTCGATGATATTGATCATCTCGGTAACCGCCGCATCCGCTGCGTCGGCGAAATGGCCGAGAACGTATTTCGCATTGGTCTGGTGCGGGTGGAGCGCGCGGTTAAGGAACGTTTGAGCCTGGCGGAGGCGGAAGGCCTGACTCCACAGGATCTGATTAATGCCAAGCCGGTCGGTGCCGCGATCAAAGAGTTCTTCGGCTCCTCGCAGTTATCGCAATTCATGGATCAGAACAATCCACTGTCCGAGGTGACCCACAAACGGCGCGTGTCGGCGTTGGGGCCGGGCGGTTTGACCCGCGAGCGGGCCGGTTTCGAGGTGCGCGACGTCCATGCGACCCACTATGGTCGGGTCTGCCCGATTGAAACCCCGGAAGGACCAAATATTGGGTTGATCAACTCGCTGGCGGTGTACGCCCGCACCAATGCCTATGGATTTCTGGAGACGCCCTACCGACGCGTCGAAAATGGCCGCGTTATTGACCAGATTAACTATTTGTCGGCGATTGAAGAAGGCCAGTATGTTATCGCCCAGGCGAATGCGGCGCTGGACGCCGAGGGCCGGCTGGTTGACGACCTGGTGTCTTGCCGGCATTTGAACGAATTTGCGTTGTTCACAGTTGACCGGGTGCAATACATGGACGTGTCGCCGAAGCAAATCGTTTCGGTAGCGGCGGCGCTGATCCCATTCCTGGAGCATGACGACGCCAACCGGGCGTTGATGGGTTCCAACATGCAACGGCAAGCGGTTCCGTTGTTGATCACCGAGGCTCCGATTGTCGGCACAGGCCTGGAAGAACAGGTGCCTGTTTACTCGGGGATGGTCCAGCGGGCCGAGCGGGCAGGTCGGGTGACCTATGTGGACGCTGACGTAGTCGAGGTTGAAGGCAAGCGGTATCCCTTGCGGAAGTTCACTGGACTGAATGAGCGTACCTGCCTCAATCAGACGCCCTTAGTCGAGGTCGGTCAGCGTGTCAAACGGGGTGAGATCCTCTGTGACAGTGCTGCAACGCAGAACGGGATTCTGGCTTTGGGCCGAAACGTGCTTGTCGCCTTCATGTCCTGGGAAGGATACAACTTTGAAGACGCGATCATCCTCTCTGAGCGTCTTGTGAAAGACGATGTATACACGTCGATTCACATTGACGAGTTCGACGTCGAAATCCGCGAGACCAAGCTCGGCCGTGAGGAATTTACGCGTGACATTC
>JAGRHM010000043.1 GCA_020445005.1 Candidatus Competibacteraceae bacterium
GCAAGGGAGGCGCGGCAATCGGAAACACGCACAGTCGATAGTACAAATCTTTACGGAAAGCGCCTTCCGCCACGGCCTTGCGCAAGTCACGATTGGTGGCGGCAATCAAGCGCACATCGACTTTATGCACAGTCGCGCCGCCTACTCGCTCAAATTCTCCTTCCTGCAAGACCCGCAACAGCTTGGCTTGCAAATCCAGAGGCAGTTCGCCGACTTCATCGAGGAAGAGCGTCCCGCGATTCGCCAACTCGAAACGTCCCGGCTTGCGCGCAATCGCCCCGGTAAAGGCGCCTTTTTCATGACCGAACAATTCGCTTTCGAACAACCCTGCCGATAAAGCAGCGCAATTTACCGTGACCATGACCTGGTCCTGGCGATGGCTCAGTTGATGGACAGAACGCGCGATTAATTCCTTGCCGGTTCCAGTTTCACCCAGGATCAGTACCGTGGCGTCAGTCGCTGCAACCTGTTCCAGATCGTCGAGCAGTCGCCGCATCGTTGACGAAGCCCCGATCATTTCGGTAAAGCCCAGTTCCGAATGCACGACGGCGTGTAATCGGGCATTCTCCTGCTGCAACTGCTCCAATTTTTGCTCGGCGCGCTGGCGAATTGTGGCGTCGCGGAGAATCAGCGTCAGGTAGCGTTTCTCTCCCAATTTGAAGGGCGAAAGCGAAGTGTCCACAGGAAAAGCTTCGCCATCAGCGCGAAACGCCGTCAGCCCTTCAGCCCACATGTAGTGTTGCTTCCAGTCGCTGCGGGCAAACTCCTGCATGGACAGTTCGAGCAGTTGCTGAAATCGCTCGGAGACCAGCCGCGCCAACGGTAATCCCAAAACAGCCGCCGCCGGGCAGTGAAAAATGCCTTCAGCTGCATGATTGAACAACGTGACGCAGCCTTGCTCATCGAGGGCGATAATCGCGTCCATGGCGGAATCGAGAACCCGGGTCAACCAGGCTTGGCTTTCTTGCAGAGCGGCTTCCATCCGCCTGCGTTCAGCGACATCGCGCACCATCGCGATGATGCAGGATCGCCCTTCAATCTCAATCACCGACGCCGAAATTTCCGCCGGCAGGAATTGCCCGTTCTTAGTCAGACAGCTCAGCTCATTGGTCCACCCATGACCGTCGTTTAATACTGTCATAGCGAAGGCCAGCATTCGCGACATTTCGTTAGGGTGTACGCCGCTGATCGGCGTGGTCAGCAATTCCTCGCGGGAATATCCCAGCATGGCGCAAGCGCGCGGATTAGCCTCGATGATTTGGTCCTGCGCAGGGTCAATGACGAAAATCGCATCGTTTGAATAAGTAAAAATCTGGCGATAGCGTTCTGCGCTGTCGTGGAGAGTAGGCTGCATCCACTGAAATCCAGGTAAGATTGAATAGGGAAAGGCTGTGAAATCGGAATAATGTCCTTACAAATCCAGCCTGTCCGCCTTGCGCCGCTGCATTCAACTCCGGCTGGCGGCGACCGGACATTAGATGCAATCCTTCGCTTTTCAGACCTATTTTAAGAGACTATATGCAAGCTGTCTTTCGTGAATGACCCTTGAAGAGGAATGAACGACGTGGAATTTAAGGCTCAAATAACCGACGAGCCCCAGTATGGGGTCGGCGACGCATCGTATCAGGCAGCAGGAGGCGAAACAGGTATTAGAAAACTGGTGGATGCTTTTTATGATGCTATGGAGCGTTTGCCTGAAGCGGAAAAGATTAGAAAGATGCACCCGGCGGACCTGACTGTCTCCAGAGACAAGTTGACGCTGTTTTTATGCGGTTGGTTGAATGGCCCTGCACTCTACTCAAAGAAATATGGGCCGATCCGCATTCCTCAAGTGCATAGCCATCTGGAAATTGGACCCCGTGAACGAGATGCCTGGTTACAGTGTATGCAAGAAGCCCTGAAAACCCAGCCCTACCCTGCCACCTTCAAAAAATATCTGCTGGAGCAACTTTATGTACCCGCCGAACGGAGTCGCAACCGAGAATGAACGACCCTGCAGCAAGCTGCGGGGTATCAAAAGCAAGATGGTACGCAGCAAGCTGCGGGGAATTAGACCCGTAAGAGATTAAACCGTCATTTCCACTACGGCAAATGCTTTGAACCGGTTGCTTTATCCCGCCCTGAAAAATCGCACTTGCACATCGCGCGGCGCGGCCTGATAAGGTGCAGACGTTGCAATCAAGGCCGCCCCGGCAGCGACATAATCAGCGGCATTATCCACGCGCACCCCACCGGCGGCCACCAGCACCGGCTGTAATCCCTCGGTTTTCAGCGTTACTCGACAGGCGCTTAACGCAGCAGGCGTAAATTTCTCCAGTTGCAGCACATCGGCTCCCGCATGCGCCCAAATTAGCGCCTCATCCGCCGAGATCACCTCCACCACGATCTTCTTCTCCGGCTGACGATTCCGTAATCGGGCAATGGTGGCACCGGGTGGTTCATCCAGAAACAGGCGGTGTTCGGCGAACACCAGCAGGGTTTCCGACAGGCCAAGCCGATGCGCGATGGCGCCGCCGGCCTGAATCGCCTTGATCGACAGCGCTTTGGTTCCCGGCGCATTCTTGCGGGTGCAAGCGACGGGAACCGGCGCAGCAGCTTGCACTAGCGCGGCAGCACCACTGGCGATACCGCTGGCCCACTCCATCAAGGTTTGCGCGGTCTTCCATGCCCGGTGTAAAGCGTCCGCCGAGCCTGCCGCAGTGAGCAGCAGCGCGCCGTCTTCCGCCACTACACTGGATGACACAATCGCACGGGCGCTGGCTCCCGCCAGTTCGAACAAGCGCGCCGCTTCTTCAATACCGCAGACGGTCATCGGACCACGAGCGCGGAATTCGAGTTGGCCAGGTCGACCTGTTAAACCCAGCGACTCGGTGGTCAGGTCGCCAAATGGAACATCTTCAGCTAGTAAACAAATCAAGGTTTCATCGGACAAGGCGCAGGGATACATGGGAAAAAATTCCTGGAAAATGTGGATGAGTTTTGATGAGTTTTCAGGTCAGCAGCGCCACCGCCTTGATCTGCGCCCACAATGACTTGCCAGGGACGATGTTCAAGTGGTCCAACGAACGGCGGGTGATGCGGGCAATGAGTGGCGTACCGCCGGCGTCTAGCCGCACCAGCACATGCGCCGGCGTATCGGCGTCGGCGACTTCCGTAACCGTGGCTGGCAGCAGATTGACGATGCTGGTTCCTTCG
>JAGRHM010000044.1 GCA_020445005.1 Candidatus Competibacteraceae bacterium
TACATCACATGCACCGTGAGCACCACGGTTTGCTGATCGATGAACCCGTTGATGATCCATCCCCATCGTCGCTGCGCTCCGGGTGTCCACTTTGCCGTGGAACAGACATCCAGTTTACGTGGAATACGCAGACAGGCAGAGTGGTTGTTGTGACGTTGATCTTAGAGCAAGCAATCGCTGATCACTTGGCAAACCGATCGTTTGGAACTATTCTACGCACAAATAGTACTAATCCAGTACCGATTAGATTCGCCCTGCCGATGGCAAGGCTTCCGAACCAGAGAGAATCCCACACGCCATGCTGGACATTCGCAATCTGCACGTCACCGTCGAGGGTCGGGAGATCCTCAAGGGCATTGACCTGGCTATCCAACCCGGCGAAACCCACGCCATCATGGGACCCAACGGCTCAGGTAAAAGCACGCTGGCTAACGTCATCGCCGGACGGGAAGGTTATACCGTCACCGAGGGTGAAATTCTGTTCGAGGGCAAAAACCTGCTGGAAATGGATGCGGAAACCCGCGCTTGTGAGGGGCTGTTCCTGGCTTTTCAGTACCCCGTGGAAATCCCCGGCGTCGCCAATCTGTATTTCTTGAAGGCGGCCGTCAATGCAGTACGTAAATATCGTGGCGAACCGCCGGTGGACGCCATGGAATTCTGGGATCTGGTTCACGAACGCATGGAGCTGGTGAAAATGGATGAATCCATGCTCAAGCGCTCGGTCAACGAAGGCTTTTCCGGCGGTGAGAAGAAACGCAATGAAGTCTTCCAGATGGCGGTGTTGCAACCCCGGTTTGCCGTCATGGACGAAACCGACTCCGGACTGGACATTGACGCTCTGAAAGTGGTTGCCGATGGCGTCAACGCCCTGCGCAGCCCGGAACGCGGTTTCCTGGTGATTACCCACTATCAGCGCCTGCTGGATTACATTGTCCCCGATCATGTGCATGTCCTGGTCAACGGTAAAATCGCCCGCTCCGGCGGCAAGGACCTGGCCCTCGAACTGGAGAAACAGGGCTACGCCCTGTACAACGAGGAACCCGGCCGGGCGCGCCGGGCAGCCTAAGGCGCGCGTTATGACCAACGTCGCCCCCTTGTTCTCCGATCCCTACCGTCAGCGGTTCGCCGAATTCATGGCGAATCGGCGTGAACCAGATGCGCTGGCGCGTGTACGCCGCACGGCGTTTGAGCGATTCGAAGCGCTGGGTCTGCCCACCCGCCAGCAGGAAGCCTGGCGGCTGACAGACTTGAGCGCGTTGCAGGCGATCGCCTTCCAGCCAGCGGCCCATGCGGCAGTCGATGCGGCGGCGCTGCCAACGTTGGATATTCCCACGCATCGACTGGTTTTCGTCAATGGCCGCTTCGCCCCTGGCCTGTCCCGATTGCGCGAACTGCCTCACCAGGCGCTGGTCGCCAGCCTTGGTCAGGCGCTGTTGACGCATCCGGAAATTGTTGAGCCTCATCTCGACCGCTTGCCAGGTTTGACCAATCATCCCTTCGCCGCGCTCAACAGCGCCTTCTGGGAAGATGGCGCTTTCGTCCGCTTGCCACATGAAACGGTGGTCGATGCGCCCATTCATGTAGTGTTTCACGCCACCGGCGATGACAACGCGGTTCATCCCCGGCTGTTGCTGTTGCTGGAGGACGGCGCTCAGGCCATGGTAGTCGTTGAGTATCGCGGGACAGGGCGTTACCTGAACGCGCCGATGACCGAAATGCAACTGGGTCAGGGTGCGGTGCTGAATTACCACCAGATTCAGGAGGAATCGCCACAGGCGTTCCACTTGGGCGGCATCCGCGTTCGGCAGGATCGCGACAGTCAGACAAACCTGCATCTGCTGTCCATCGGCGGTCAACTGGCCCGCACTGACCTGGACGCCGTGCTGGATGGCGAAGGAGTGAGTTGCGCTCTTAACGGCTTGACCCTGGCGCGCAACAAGCAATTCAGCGACTACCATGTCCGCATCGAACACGCCCAGGCGCACGGAACCAGCGAGCAACTCTTCAAAAGCATCCTCGACGACCAGGCGCAAACCGTGTTTGACGGCATGATCCATGTTCGCCAGCACGCCCAGAAAACCGACGCGCGCCAGTTAAACCGTAATCTGTTGCTATCCAAACAGGCGCACGCCAACGCTAATCCACGGTTGGAAATTCTCGCCGACGACGTCAAATGTGGTCACGGCTCCAGCACTGGATTCCTCAACTCCGACGCTGAATTTTACCTGCGCGCCCGGGGCATTCCCGCTGCTCAGGCGCGCGCTCTGCTGGTCTACGCCTTCGCCAATGACAGCCTGAATCGCATTCGCCTGACGCCGTTGCGCGAGCGCCTGAGTCGCTTGCTGACCGACCGTCTGGCGCTGGATATCACGGAGGAATCATGAACGATATGAGCGCCTTCCCGGTTCTTTCCGCCGTACCGGAACTGGACCTCGCCCGCATCCGCGCTGATTTTCCGATTCTGCGTCAACGGGTTCATAACAAGCCGCTGGTCTATCTGGACAATGCCGCCTCGGTGCAAAAACCCCGGGCCGTGATCGACGCGGTGAACGAGTGCTACACCGGTTACTACGCCAATATTCATCGCGGGGTTCATCTGCTGTCGGAGCGTTCCACCGCCGCTTACGAAGGCGCGCGGGAGAAGGTTCGCGCCTTTCTGAACGCTGCCAGCGCCCAGGAAATCATTTTTACTCGGGGTACGACCGAGAGCATCAATCTGGTCGCTAGCAGTTTCGGAAGTCAAACCGTCACAGCCGGCGATGAGATTTTGATTACCGGCATGGAGCATCACTCCAACATTGTGCCTTGGCAACTGCTGTGCGAACGCAC
>JAGRHM010000045.1 GCA_020445005.1 Candidatus Competibacteraceae bacterium
TGAACCTGTCGGGCAACGCTCCGCTTTTGCCCGACCTACGCTATAGATTTCTGCGTCGATATCTGGACAGCCAGGTAGGTCGGGCACCGGACGTGCCCGACATTGCATCCTCCAACCCCATGAACCTGTCGGGCAACGCCCCGCTTTTGCCCGACCTACGCTATAGATTTCTGCGTCGATATCTGGACAGGCAATCCACCTTACAAGGCTAATCAAATGCCCCTACATGTCCGGTTCACCGTCGGCAAGACAATACGCACTGCGTACCTGTTCCGAGGTGTGGACGATACCAAGGTACGGCGGGTGAGCCAGGCAGCCGACTCCGTGGGACTTCCCCCAAGGCGGGTTACGGGCGGACGCTTCGAATTTGCGCTACCGGCTTGTGGTACACTCCCTAAGAAAGCTCAATGGGAGAACCGATATGGCTGATAATGTTGAAAATCTAATTCTCGAACATCTGCGGGCGATCCGCGCTGATATCGGCGGCATCAAGGACGACGTGCGCGAGATTAAACACCGACTGACTAGCCTGGAAGCGGCTGTGGCGAGTATTCGGCGTGATAATGCCAATCTTTATGGCGATATGGTGGACCAGCACGCAAGATACGACCGTCTTGCTGAACGTATAGAGCGCATCGAACACCGTTTGAATTTGGCTGAGGGTTGAACCCGCTTAACCCGGCAAGCTACCCAAGTAGCGCGTACCCCGGTACGGCGGGCTACCCCGGTACGGCGCGTAGCCAGGTATGGTACGCATTGCGTACCTTTTTCGGGACGTGGACACTGGGCGGTACGCGGTGCGTATCCTACGGATGTGGGAAATGATGGTACGCGGTGCGTACCCTACGGGGGAATATGGCGGATTACCGGCGGTGCTATGTGCCGGGCGGGTCGTTCTTTTTCACCGTGGTGACGGAACGGTGGGCGGCGATTCTGGGCAACGACTTGGCGCGGGATTTGTTACGCGCGGCATTTCGGGATTGTCGGCAACGCTGGCCCTTTCGGGTGGACGTCCTGGTGATGCTCCCCGATCACCTGCACGCCATCTGGACCTTGCCGCCGGACGATGCCGATTATTCCAAACGCTGGGGTGCGATCAAAAAACACTTCACCCAATCCTGGTTGGCGGCGGGCGGCAACGAACAAACCTCTGTCGGATTCCCGCCATCGCTATCGACGCCGGGGCATCTGGCAACGCCGGTTCTGGGAATACGCGATTCGCGATCAACAGGATCACTCAAATCAGTCGGGTATCCTTGGTGTCGGCTCATGTTCGGACCCTCAAAAGCAACCTCATCCCGACATAAGAACTCGATCTCAACTTTTCAAACAGCTTCTGACCCTTGTTCATCGAACCACCTGGAAATCAGCCGGGCGGGCGTCCGATCAAAATACACATTTTCCACCGTCACGCCAGCCCAACCAGGCGCGTCGAGTTCGCCGGGATTCATCTGCTCGAACACGGGATCGCCCCAAGCCGGTTGACGCTGTTTGAACCGTTCGCTGCACACATAGAACGGTACGCCCTGATCGCGCGCCGCCAGAGCCAGAAGATAGGTGCCGGCCTTGTTGATCAGGCTGCCATCCGGTAAGCGGCTGTCCGCACCGACTACGACCGCATGGGCGCGCGCCACAAAGAGGCCCATTTGCGCATCGGTAATCAGTGTAGTGGAGATGTCCAGCGCACTCAGACGTTCAGCCAGCCGACGCCCTTCATAGAGCGGACGGGATTCGGTCACGATGGCGGTCACGCCTTGCGCGGCCAGGCGGGTGAAGACCCTCATGATGGTGGAGCTGAGACTGTGGGTCATGAGAACGCGCCCGGCGCCTAGGAAGCGCGCCAGTTGCTCGGCCGCTTGTTCCGTGGCCTGCCGTGACTGTTCAATCAGATCATGACCCACCGCCGCAGCAATGCGGCGAGCCTCATCCAGAGGCAGCGCGCTTACCGGGGGAATAGCGGCAGCTTGCCAACATTCGACCAGATGGCGGATAGCAGCCATGCTAGGCCGACATTCAGCCAGACGTTCGGCCCGCTCCATGAGTGAGCAACGCCAATCCGCAGTGGAGGTTGCGGCGATCGTCAATGCACTGTCAACCAAGAGGCGTAGGCACACCCGCGCCAATTCCGCCGCGCCCCGCGTCCGGTCATCCCTCACCTGTGCTAAACCTTGTTCAAATTGTAGGGATTCCGGGCTGATCAATGCGTTCAATCCAGGGGCATCTTGGTCGTTCGATAGCACAGGCTGGCGTACAATCCTACCGCCACCGCCATCCATGCGAGGCAATCCGCACTGCGTCGGTAACGCATCACGCGGGTGCTATCGCCGCGATCAATGAATTTGGTGCCGGGAGAGAGACTCGAACTCTCACGAGGTTGCCCCCGGTGGATTTTGAGTCCACTGCGTCTACCATTCCGCCACCCCGGCATGGGAGGGAAGCCAGTGATTATAAGGATTTTCAGTTGCCAGGCAAGCGAGTGGCCGCATTTTGGAATTAAAAAAGCGCAAGATCACGAATGCGCTGAATTTCATCCCGCAATTTCGCCGCTTCCTCGAATTCCAGATCGCGGGCATGACGGTACATGGCCTGTTCCAACTGCTTGATTTTTTTGGCCAGCGCAGCCGGAGAGGTACGAGCGTAGGCGGCGGTTTCCTCGGCAACCTCCGCCAACTGTTCTGCCGGAACCGGTGCACCGGGGTAAGCACCTTCCAGAATATCAGCAATCGCTTTCTGGATGCCGCGCGGGGTGATACCGTGGGTTTCGTTATAAGCGTGCTGTTTCGCGCGCCGCCGCTCGGTTTCCTCCAGCGCCCGGTGCATGGAGCCCGTGACTTGATCAGCGTACAGAATCGCCTTGCCGCGCAGATGGCGGGCGGCGCGGCCAATGGTCTGAATCAGCGACCGATCCGAGCGCAGAAAACCTTCCTTATCCGCGTCGAGAATAGCGACCAGCGACACTTCGGGTAAATCCAGCCCTTCCCGTAGCAAATTGATGCCGACCAGCACATCGAACTGACCCAATCGCAAATCACGGATGATCTCCACCCGCTCCACGGTATCAATATCCGCGTGCAGATAGCGCACCTTAACCCCATTTTCCGCCAGATAGCCGGTTAAGTCCTCGGCCATGCGCTTGGTCAGCGTCGTCACCAGCACCCGCTCCTGCCGATTGACCCGCTCGCGGATTTCGCCCAGTAAATCGTCGACCTGCTGCAAAGCGGGGCGTACTTCCACCTCGGGATCGACTAAACCGGTGGGTCGCACTACCTGTTCCACGATGGCGTTCCCGGAATGTTCCCGTTCATAAGGACCGGGGGTTGCGGAAATAAAAATGGTCTGGCCGCTTAGCCGTTCAAATTCCTCGAAGCGCAATGGCCGGTTATCCAGCGCCGAGGGCAACCGGAAACCATAGGCGACCAAGGTTTCTTTACGCGAACGGTCGCCCCGGTACATCGCGCCCAGTTGCGGTACGGTCACATGGCTTTCGTCAATGAAGATCAACGCATCGGGCGGCAGATAATCAAACAAGGTCGGCGGTGGCTCGCCCGCCTCACGCCCGGACAGATAGCGGGAATAGTTCTCGATGCCGCTGCAATAACCCAGTTCCTGAATCATCTCCAG
>JAGRHM010000046.1 GCA_020445005.1 Candidatus Competibacteraceae bacterium
TATCTGGCCGATGGCGATATCTACCTGACCGGGCGGGTCAAGGATTTAATCATTCGCGGCGGACGCAACATTTATCCTTATGAGTTGGAGCAGGCGGTGGGCGAGATTCCCAGCGTCCGCAAGGGTTGCGTAGCGGTCTTTGCCAGTAGCGATCCGGCGACCGGCAGCGAACGTCTGGTGGTGGTGGCCGAAACCCGCGTGATGCAGCCGGAAGCTCGGGAGCGTCTTCGTCAGCAAATTCAAAATGTCAGCGTGGATTTGTTAGGGATGCCGCCGGACGATGTGCAATTGACCCCGCCGCGCACGGTGTTAAAGACCTCCAGCGGCAAGATCCGCCGGGCGGCAATTCGGGAATTGTATAAACAAAATGCATTAGGACGTGGCGGTCGCGCGCTTTGGTTGCAATTGACGCGGATGACCCTGGTCAGCGCCTGGGCGCAGATACAGCGGTTGGGGCGCGACGTGGGCGAACGGCTGTTTGCCGGATATGCCTGGACGATGTACGGAGTGCTGGCCCCCTTTACCTGGTTGGGCATCATGATCCTGCCAAAACTGGAATGGCGCTGGGGGCTGGCCCGGACGGCGTCCCGCCTGTTGGCGTGGGCCACGGGAACGCCGCTGACCGTGCGCGGCCTCCAGCATCTGCCGACGGGCGCTTGCATACTCGTGGCGAATCATTCCAGCTTTCTGGATGCCTATGTGCTGATCGCAGCGATTCCCCGGCACTTTCATTACGTCGCCAAACGGGAACTGTTGAACAATCCCTGGCTGGCTCGTCCCCTGCAACGGGTGGGGACATTGTTTGTGGAGCGTTTTGACCTGCAGCGCAGCGTGGATGAAGCGCGCAAGGTGGCGGAAGCCGCTCACGCTGGTCAATCCCTGGGCTTTTTCCCGGAGGGGACATTTAAACGAACGCCGGGTCTGTTATCGTTCCGCATGGGCGCGTTCATGGCGGCGGCGCAGGCGGGCGTCCCAGTGGCGCCGGTGACGATTCGCGGAACGCGCGATATTCTGCGCGCCGGGTCCTGGTTCCCCCGTCGGGGACATTTAGAGGTCATTGTTGAGCCGCCGATTCAGCCAACGGGCGACGACTGGTCAGCAGCAGTGCGGCTGCGCGACGCAGTGCGGGCGGTGATTCTACGTAACTGTGGCGAACCGGATGCGGCAGAATAGGGATCAGGTGCCAGGTATCAGGCATCGTCTGCATTCGAGCTGCTCAGTCAACGCCCCATAAAAAAGCAGCATATATCAACAGCAGGAAACACATTGTGATTTACCAACACCGTTATCTGGATGGCAGCTCGCTCCATCTGCCTGTCGGCAAGGTCGTATGCATTGGCCGGAACTATCTCGACCATATTCGCGAATTGAATAATCCGATCCCGGAAACGCCTATCCTGTTCATTAAGCCAACTACCGCGCTGGTCGCCCTGAATCAACCTATCCAGTTACCCGTAGGACGCGGTGAATGCCATCACGAGGTCGAGTTGGCGGTGCTGGTCGGGCAACTGTTGCAAAACGCTGAGGCCAAAACCGCGCGTCAAGCGGTCGCAGGTTATGGCGTCGCCCTGGATTTGACCTTACGCGATTTGCAGAACGAACTGAAGAAAAAGGGCCATCCCTGGGAAACCGCCAAGGCTTTTGACGGTTCCTGCCCGTTGTCGCTGTTTCTGAAACCGGAAGCGCTTCCTCACCCTCAGGCGATTGATCTGAGTCTGCGCGTCAATGGCGAAATACGTCAGCAAGGGAATACTCAACAGATGATGGTCGGTATTTTTGAACTCATGGCCTATATGTCCACGCACTTTAGCCTGCAACCCGGCGATGTGGTGCTGACCGGAACCCCGGCCGGGGTCGGCCCTCTTACCTCCGGCGATGTCTTGATCCTGAATCTGGCCGGATACGAGTTTTCCGCACGAGTGGCCTGAACGGCATGAATGTCCTGATTATCTACGCGCATCCGAATCCGCGCAGCTTCAACCGGGCTATTTTGGACAGGGTCGACGCCACTTTGCGCGAGCAGGGTCATGCCACCCAAATCCATGATCTCTATCAAATGCAGTTTCGCTGTATCCTGGACAGTGAGGATTTATTACGCAACTGGCGCGGCAACCTGGCGGACGATGTGCAGTGCGAGCAGGCAGCGGTTCGCTGGGCGCAGGGATTAGTATTGATCTATCCGATCTGGTGGTTCGGTCCCCCGGCGATTTTGAAAGGCTGGATTGATCGGGTTTTTACCCGTAAATTCGCCTTTGATATCGACGCCCACGGTATGCATGGTTTGCTGACGCATGAACGGGCGCTGATTCTCAACACCCTGGGCGGGGATGAAGCCACCTACCAACGGGAGCGCTGGCATGAATTGCTGGTTCGCCCCATCGCCGAGGGCGTGCTGGGTGCCTGCGGAGTGCGCAACGTCGTTCACCAAGCCTTCTATGAGGTGCCCTCAATTTCCCATGCCGAGCGGCAGGCGATGCTGGATCAGGTTGGCGTCCTGGCAACCGCGTTCTGACTGCCCTTCCAAAAACCATGCAGTGCTTGGCATAATGCCCGCCATTATCCGTCCGTCGTCGCGGCGGGTTTAAAACAACCTACACTGCCATCCACTAGGCCAAGGGAGCATAACAACAATGCGCGTCCTGCTGACCACGAATGAATATCCGCCCTATGTCTATGGCGGCGCTGGCGTTCACGTCGAATACCTGTCCCGCGAACTGGCGAAGCTCACCCCGGTCGAGGTGCGCAGTTTTCACGACCAGACGCTTGATGAAGGCCAGTTGCATGTGCGCGGCATTAAAATGGACACTACCCATTTTGCCGGCTGCCCGCAATCCTTTGTCTCTCCGCTCAAGGCGCTGAGCACCTGCCTGGCTTTCGTAGGCCAAGGCATCGGCGATGATCTGGAAGGCGGCAACGCTGAAATTATCCACTGTCATACCTGGTATGCGCACTTCAGCGGCATTCTCGCCAAGATCCTCTACAATATCCCGATGGTGATCACGGTTCATTCGCTGGAGCCGCTGCGACCCTGGAAGCGTGATCAACTCGGGCATGGCTATGATTTGTCGCGCTGGATCGAGAAAAGCGCCCTGGAAACCGCCGACGCCATCATCGCCGTTTCACGCAGCACTCGCGAAGATATCCTGCGACTGTTCAATGTCGATCCAACCCGAGTCGTCGTGATCCCCAATGGCATTGATACCGAGGAATACCAGCCGGTTCACGCGCCGGAAGTGTTGAGCAAACACGGCATTGACCCTGACCGTCCCTTTGTGTTGTTCGTTGGGCGCATTACCCGGCAGAAAGGGCTGTACTATCTGTTGCAGGCCATCCCGCACATTGATCCCAAATTGCAAATCGTGCTCTGCGCCGGCGATGCCGACACCTTGGCCATGCAACGTGAAATTGAAGAGATTGTTCGCGAACTGCAAAGCCACCGTTCCGGCATCGTCTGGATTCCTAAGATGTTGCCTCGTCAGGAAACGATTGCGCTTTACTCGCATGCCACCATTTTCTGCTGTCCGTCAATCTATGAACCCTTTGGCATCATCAATCTGGAAGCTATGGCCTGCGGCACTCCGGTCGTCGGCAGCGCCGTAGGCGGTATTTGCGAAGTTGTTGTGGAAGGTGAAACCGGTCTGCTGG
>JAGRHM010000047.1 GCA_020445005.1 Candidatus Competibacteraceae bacterium
GCCAAGAAACACGGCAAGGGACGCTATGAGTATTTCCAGCCCTGAATGTTATGTTTCCTCCAGCTCGGCCCAGCGTTCATACGCCGTTTCCAATTCCGCCTCCAGCGCTCGCAGCTCTTCCAGCCGCTGGGTCACAGCTTCCGGCGGTTGCTTGTAAAACGCCGGATCAGCAGTCAATAACTGCAATTCCTGTTGGCGTTGCTCCAGTTCTTCGATGCGCATGGGTAACTGCTCCAGTTCCCGCCGCGCGTTATAACTGAGTTTGCCGGGTCGGGCTGGTTTCGGCATCGGCAAGGGCGCAGGTTTGACGATTTTAATCGGCGTGGCGACCGACGCCGCTTCCAGGATGGGTCGCTGACGCAGCCAGTCACTGTAACCACCGACATATTCGCGCACTTTCCCTTCGCCTTCAAACACTAGGCAACTCGTGACCACATTATCCAGGAATGTGCGATCATGACTGACCAACAATAGCGTGCCGTGGTAATCCAGCAGCAGTTCCTCCAGCAACTCCAGGGTTTCCAGGTCCAGATCGTTCGTGGGTTCATCCATGACCAGCAGGTTGGCCGGTTGGCTAAACAATCGCGCCAGCAACAAGCGATTACGCTCGCCACCGGACAGGGATTTCACCGGTGAGCGCACACGCTGCGCCGTGAACAGGAAGTCGCCAAGATAACCGATGATATGTCGGTCGCGCCCATTGATCGTCACAGTTTCCCGACCTTCGGCAACGATATCCAGCACCGTCTGCTCGGGATCTAGGCGTTCGCGCAACTGGTCAAACCAGGCGATTTCCAGTTTGGTCCCCAGTCGCACTTGCCCTTCATCCGGCGTCAATCGACCCAATAGCAGATTCAACAGGGTCGTTTTACCGGAACCGTTCGGGCCGATCAGACCAATGCGGTCGCCGCGCATGATCTGGATTGAAAAATCACGAATCAGCGGCGTTTCTTGCCAGGCATAGTGGAGGTTTTTCGCCTCGATCACCAACTTGCCCGAAGTCTCCGCCTGCTCCAGCTCGAAACGGGCTTTGCCGGTGCGCTCACGCCGCTGCAGGCGCTCCTCGCGCAGGGCCAGCAGCGCCTGCACCCGACCTTCGTTACGGGTCCGCCGCGCCTTGATGCCTTGGCGAATCCAGGTTTCTTCTTGCGCCAGATTCTTGTCGAATTTGGCGTTGCGCCGGGTCTCGATGTCCAGCAGCTCCGCCTTTTTCTGGATAAAGGCTGCATAATCGCCTGGCCAGGAAGTCAGCACGCCGCGGTCCAACTCCAGCAATCGGGTCGCCAGCCGTTGCAACAACGCGCGATCGTGGGTCACAAAGAGCAGACCGCCGCGAAATTCCAGCAACTCTTCTTCGAGCCACTGGATAGTCTCCAGATCCAGATGATTCGTCGGTTCATCCAGCAGTAACACTTCGGGTTCGCTGACCAGCGCCCGCCCCAGCAGCACCCGGCGTCGCCAGCCGCCCGACAGTTCCGCCAAAGGCGCATCCGCCGGTAATTGCAGGCGAGTCATCACGGTCTCCACCCGCTGCTGCCAACGCCAGCCGTCGCGCGCTTCCAGTTCATGCTGCAGGCGCTCCACGCGCTGTAACTGTTCCGGCGCGGCATCGTGCGCTAGTCGAACCGCCGCCTCATGATACTCAGCCAGCAATTCCCCCAGTCCCGCCAATCCGCCGGCAACGATTTCAAAGGCAGTCGCCGTAGCATCCGCCGGCAACTCCTGCGCCAGGGTAGCGACCCGCAGACCCGGTTGACGCCAGAGATCGCCGCTGTCAGGCTGCAAATCACCCGCCAGCAAGCGCAACAAAGTCGTCTTACCTGCGCCATTGCGGCCGATCAGGCAGACTCGCTCACCCGCATTGAGTTGGAAACTGGCGCCATCCAACAATTTTCCCGCGCCGAATGCGATGGAAAGGCGGTCAACGTTGAGCAGAGGCATGAATCATAGGGGGTTAAGTTTTAGGTTTTAAGCGTTAAGGGAAAAATTCAGAATTTTGGGTCCAGGGTTTATTCAGTTGGAATTAGCAATGTCGTACTGAGGCAGTAGGGCGTTATAGCCGGATGACCATCGGGCGCGGAGCATCATGCTCAAGACACAGTGGCACTGTTTGCAAGGCACCTGGCGTTTCTCCAGAAGGCAGGCGATACATCAGCGTCCGCGCCTGGGTTTCCTGCATTGCTTGTCTTTGTCGCAGAGCGTCGGCTAACAGCAGGAGGATCATCTCTTCAGCATGCGCGCGCCAGTATTCTTCATCGAAAATAACGGGAGCAGACGTAGCGATTGTCGGCTGGACCGGAGCAACGGGAGAGTAAAGCAGGGCGATCAGTAGTGCGCCGCACAACGTCAGCAGTGAGGCGGGTAACAGGTACCAACCAAAATTTCCAAGACGATCAAAACGATTACGCATGACTGACCCCCGACCATGCTAGTTGAATATCTAATCTTTGTACAACTTTCTGATAAAAAGTTATACAAAGCTCTGGACGCCGTCAAGAATACTGCCCGAATTTTTTGTACAACTCTTGTAACCAAGCATAACACAAGGATTTTAGAACACAAGCCAACAAGACGCCGTTCACTCCCCTTATCCGCTTGGGGGAGCGGAGGGAGAGGGGAGAGATTGAATGATTGGCCGACAAGACCATCGGCTGGCGAAGAGATTATCAACCTTCCTGCTGCTTCTGATGAGCAGATTGCAGTTTGTGCTGAATGTCGCTGGGTACCGGGTCGTAATGACTCAATTCAACGTCGTAGGAACCGTGGCCGCCGGTCATCGATTTCAGTTGCGACTCATAGCCATCCAGTTCGGCTAACGGCGCCTGGGCCTTGATAATGCTCATGCCGCGCGGTCCCGCGTCGGTGCCGGCAATGCGGCTGCGGCGGCTGGACAGATCGCCCGTGATCGCGCCCACACAATCCCCCGGCGCCCGTACTTCGAGATTGACAATCGGTTCCAGGATAATCGGCCGGGCTTTGCTCACCGCGTCCAGGAAAGCCTCGCGTCCGGCGGTGATAAAGGCGATTTCCTTGGAATCCACCGGGTGGTATTTACCATCGTAAGCAATAGCGCGCACATCTTGCATCGGATAGCCGGCAATCGCGCCCTCCTGCAAAGCCTCGCGCACGCCTTTTTCCACCGCCGGCAGGAATGAGGTTGGAATAGTGCCGCCTACAACCTCGCTGACAAATTCGAAGCCGGCATCCCGGGGCAGAGGTTCGATGCGCATGAACACTTCGCCAAATTGGCCCGCCCCGCCCGTCTGCTTTTTATGGCGGTGATGACCTTCGGCATTCTGGCTAATGGTTTCCTTGTAAGCGATCTTGGGCGGCTTGGTCTCGACTTGCAGGTTATAGCGTTGCTGCATTTTTTCCAGGGTGATGCGCAAATGCAGGTCGCTCAGTCCACGCAACACGGTTTCCTTGGTATGCGTGTTATGTTCGATTGTCAGGCACGGGTCTTCCTCCAGCAGTTTATTCACCGTGTCGGACAATTTCTGCTCATCGCCCCGGGTCGCGGCGTGGATGGCTAATCCAAACAACGGCGTGGGGAAACGCAGCGGCCGCAGATGGATCTGGTCTTCATCATGGGAATCGTGCAGCACGACATCACGGTGAATGTCGTCCACCTTGGCGACGGCGCACAGATCGCCGGGAACGCCCACTGCAACCTCGGGATGCTCCTTGCCATGAATCTGGAAGAGATGACTGACTTTGAAGGGTTTGCGACCATCGCCGATGAATAATTGACTGTCCTTGGTGAGCGTGCCCTGATGGATGCGGAAAATGCCGAGCTTGCCGATGAACGGGTCAATCATCACTTTGAAGACATGCGCTACGACATGCTGTTGCGGATCAGGAATGGCGCGCAGCTCTTCAACCGTTTCGCCCTCGCCCTTGAGGAACGGCTCGGGATTGCCCTCCAGAGGACTTGGTAATAACTTGACAAAAACGTCTAGCAGTTCTTTGACGCCTGCGCCGGTGCGGGCGGAAACAAAGCAAATCGGAATCAAATGTCCTTCGCACAGCGCTTTTTCGAAGGGTTCATGCAGTTGCTCGGCTTGTAGATCTTCGCCCTGCTCCAAATACAGCGCCATCAGATCTTCGTCCATCTCGACGACCTGATCGATCAGGGCCGAGTGTGTCGCGGCAACGCTGGAAAAATCGCTGTCTCCGGCTGGATTGAAGAAGCAATCGACGATGCTGGCGCCGCCATTAGCAGGCAGGTTAATCGGCAGGCATTCACGGCCAAAAATTTCCTGAATTTGTTCCACCAAGCCAGGAAGATCGAGGTTTTCCGCATCGATTTTATTGACAATAATCATCCGGCATTGCCGGCGTTCCGCCGCGCGCTCCATCATACGCTGAGTGACGGCTTCGATTCCGGTCTGTGCGTTGATAACCACCGCCACGGTTTCCACCGCTGGCAACACGGCAATCGCCTGGCCGA
>JAGRHM010000048.1:0-1820 GCA_020445005.1 Candidatus Competibacteraceae bacterium
ACATCTTCCTGGGGTTGTCCAAAGCCGGGGTGCTGACCGGGGAAATGGTGAAAACCATGGCGGCGCGACCGCTAATTCTGGCCCTGGCTAATCCGGTGCCGGAAATCATGCCGGAAGAAGCAAAAGCGGCGCGACCCGATGCGATTATCGCTACCGGTCGCTCGGACTATCCCAACCAGGTCAATAATGTCCTCTGTTTTCCCTACATTTTCCGGGGGGCGCTGGACGTGGGCGCCACCACCATCAATCAGGAGATGCAACTGGCCTGCGTCCGCGCCCTGGCGGAACTGGCCTGTGAGCCACATTCCCAGGAAGAAACCGCCGCTTACAGCGATCAGCCGATCAACTTCGGGCCGGAATACCTGATTCCCAAACCGTTCGAGCCGCGCCTGTTGCTCACCCTGCCGCTGGCCGTCGCCAAAGCGGCGATGGATAGCGGCGTAGCGACTCGCCCCATTGAGGATTTCGCTGCTTATCACACTCAACTGAGCCAGCGCGTTTACCGTTCCGGCCTGATCATGCGCCCGGTGTTTAGCCGCGCCAAGGCCGATCCCAAGCGGGTGATTTACGCCCAGGCGGAAGAAGAACGCATGCTTTGGGCGGTGCAAGGCATCATCGACGAGGGTTTGGCTCGGCCCATCCTCATCGGGCGGCGCTGGCGCATCGAACAGCGCATCGCCGAGTTAGGCTTGCGCATCCGTCCTGAGCAGGATTTTGAGATTATTGATCCCCAGCACAATCCTTATTACGAGGAATGCTGGCAGGAATATCATCGGTTGCGTGGACGCTACGGCGTCGATCCCAACAAAGCCCGGGTCCGGGTCAACACGCGCGCTACGATCATCGGGGCGCTGCTGCTGCGCTTGGGTTATGGCGATGCGCTGCTGTGCGGCTTGATTGGCGGCTATCCTGATCATGTGGAATATGTGTTGGATATCATTGGCCTGCGCGAAGGCGTCAAGACCCCGGCGGCTATGAATATGCTAATTAGCGCCCAGGGACCGTTGTTCTTCTGCGACACCGACATTAATGCCGATCCCACTGCCGAAGAAATCGCCGACATCGCTTTGCTGGCGGCGGAGGAAGTGAGCCGCTTTGTACCGCCGAAAATCGCCTTATTGTCCCACTCTAGCTTTGGTTCGCACAAGTCGCCATCGGCGCGCAAGATGGCTGAGGCGATAAAACTCATCCGCCAGCGCGCCCCCGATCTGGAAGTCGATGGCGAGATGCGCGGCGACGCGGCCTTATCCGAAGAGTTGCGCAATCGGGTCTTCCTGCACTCGCCACTGAGAGGCGCAGCCAACCTGTTGATCATGCCAAGCGCTGACGCCGCCAATATCTCTCACAACCTGCTCAAGGAAATCACCCATAGCGTCTCGGTGGGACCGATTATGCTCGGACTGGCCAAGCCGGCGCATATTCTGACCCGCTCGGCGAGTGCGCGGCGGATCATCAACATGACTGCGATTGCGGTGGTTGACGCGATGACGGCCTCATGATTAAGAGGTCTTTTAACCAACTGATATATCGACAGAACTGTTGCAAAACCCCTTTCCGTTATACCCACTCAAAGGGGTATGACGGAAAGCATGCGCCTTGGCGCACTTTTACTTAACAAGGTAAACCATCCCATGCCCCTGACCATTTCTGAACTCGAAGCCTTCAAAAATTCCGTGACGTTCCTGACGCAACTTAGAGCGATTCCCCTGCCTATCATCGAGTTTTATCTGGAAAATGAATGTGGTTACCGCATTAAGGAGCCTGATGCAGATGAAGAAAAGACCGTCATGATTCGACCCTCCGGTCTTTCGCAGGAATGA
>JAGRHM010000048.1:1900-2634 GCA_020445005.1 Candidatus Competibacteraceae bacterium
TGTACCTGCCCTTTGGCACAGCCCTGCGCGACAAGCTGCGCGGCGGCTATAACTGGTCAAAACTGCAAGCGGATTTACTGGCCGGCGTTACGGTGGGCATTGTCGCCGTGCCGCTGGCCATGGCGCTGGCCATTGGCAGTGGAGTACCGCCGCAATATGGTTTGTATACGGCCATTGTCGCTGGTCTACTGATCGCCCTGACCGGCGGTTCCCGATTCAGCGTCTCCGGGCCGACCGCCGCCTTCATCGTCATTCTGCATCCCATTGCTGAAAAATATGGACTCGGTGGTCTGGTCACCGCCAGCGGTATGGCGGGCATCATGCTGATCGGCATGGGCGTGGGGCGGATGGGCAAGCTGATTCAGTTCATTCCCTATCCGGTGACCACTGGTTTCACGACGGGCATCGCGGTGGTGATCGCCAGCCTGCAATTCAGAGATTTCTTTGGCTTGCACCTGGCAGCGCAACCGGAACACTTTTTGGAGCGGATCTGGCTGACGGGGCAGGCGCTGCCCGGTTTGCATCTACCGGATTTGCTGATTGGCGTGGTGACGCTGACATTGTTGCTGCTCTGGCCGCGTTTGAAAACCGGGTTACCCGCGCCACTGGTCAGCATGGTCGTCGCCACCGCAATAGCCTGGCTACTCAGCCGGACCGTGAACGGTTTCGAGGTCGCCACCATCGCGTCTCGTTTCAGCTACGTTCAGGGGGGACAAACCCTGCCTGGCATCCCG
>JAGRHM010000049.1:0-5937 GCA_020445005.1 Candidatus Competibacteraceae bacterium
GTGCGCTGGCGTGAGCGAATCGTTGCCGTTAGCCTGCGCGTCGACGAGTCGCCGGGCCAGGGAGCGACCTACACCATCCGCTGGGGCTGATTCAACAGATTCGCGCGACGCTACATTCACGGAACGCTAAGAACCATGCAGCACATTCTGGTCATCACGCTCAGCAATCTGGGCGACGTAATCATGACCACGCCGGTAATCATGGCGCTGGCCGCCCGGTTCCCGTCCGCGAGATTAACCGTGCTGGTTGGTCCCAAGGCCCGCGCCTTGCTGGATAAAAGTCCGCAGATTCACCAGGTTGTCGTTTACGACAAGAAAGCGGACTGGCGCCGGAAATGGCGCGTGCTGCGGGGGTTGCGTCAGGTCCGCTACGATTATGTTGTCGACTTGCGCCACACCCCGATTCCCTGGCTGCTGCGCTGTAAGCAACGTAGTCCGCTGTTTCGCCGTTTCCGTAAAACCAATCAGCGCGACCGCCATTGGGAAATCCTGGAGATGATGGGCTTTAATCTGCCCAGCCCGCCCGTCTTACCATTTTTCGATGAGACTGATGTTCGCGTCAGTCTGGAAAAACTGCGGACTAAAGGCATTCTAAGCCCCGGTGGCTGGATCGTTGCCGCACCGGGCGCGGCCAGCGAGAAGAAGCGCTGGCCGGTCGCGTCCTTTCAAACCGTTCTCGGTGAGTTGGTCAAGCGCACGGGTTGCCCCATCGTGCTGGTCGGCGCACCGAATGAGCGGCCCATAGCGGAAGCAGTTGCGCAGGAACTGTCAGGAACAACTATTGTGCTGTGCGGGGAAACGACCATCAATCAAACGGCCGCGCTGTTGTCAAAAGCCGTGCTGATTTTGGCGAATGATAGCGCGATCATGCACTTGGGTTTTGAACTGGACGTCCCAACAGTAGGAATTTTTGGGCCTACCCGCCATGAACAGTACGGTCATGTTGGTCAGCGGTTTCGCATTGCTCATGCAGATGCGACAAGGTGTTCCTGCAACACGCAGTTGATTCCGAAACACGAACGAAGCTGCTTTCATGGACTCCAGGCAGAACAGGTGTTGGCGCTTTGCATGGCGCTGCTAAAGACAATACCGCAAGCGGATTCAACCCGTATCCCCGATCACAAGCCCGCCTGATCCAACCAGGCATTCAGGCATTGCTGGCCGCGCGCTTCCGCCCCCGGCGCATAATGCGCCGTTTCCGCGCGCAGCAACGGCACATCCAGACCCGGCGTACCGGCAATTTCGCAGGCATGACCAATAAACCAGCGCTCCAGCCCCGGCGCGGTCGTCTCGATGTGGAATTGCAGGGCCAATACCTGATCGCCCCAAGCAAACGCCTGATGGGAGTAGAGGTCGGTAGAGGCCAGTAACGCCGCGCCTTCCGGCAGATCGAAAGTATCGCCGTGCCAGTGTAGCGCCGGTGCTCCATCTGCGAACGCCGCCAATGGACCCGCGCGGCCTGCCTCGGTCAGGATCAGTGGCTTCCAACCAATTTCCTTATGACCACCCGGATAAACCTTTGCCCCCAGCGCCTGGGCGATCATCTGTGCGCCCAGGCAGATGCCCAGAGTGGGACCGCCCGCCTTCAGACGCTTGCGTAGTAATTGCAATTCGTCACGAATAAAGGGATAGGCTTGCTCTTCATAGACCCCAATCGGACCGCCCAGCACAATCAGCAGATCGGCAGCCTGTGGATCGAGCGTCGCCAGATCATCCCATCCGGCTTCATGGTACTGAATGGCATAGCCCCGGTTGGCTAAAACCGGCGCGAAGCTGCCCAGGTCTTCAAAGGCGACGTGACGAATGGCGAGAACGGTTTTCATGGTCGCTGGCTTGGCAGGGGATAGGGCGTACTGGCGGATATTTGGCGGAGAGGGTGGGATTCGAACCCACGGACCCTCGCGGGTCAACGGTTTTCAAGACCGTCGCAATCGACCACTCTGCCACCTCTCCAATTCAGCATTTCAAACAGCGGCTTGGTCTGTTCGGAACGCGAATCATGATAGCACAGCTATCGAGCGAATCGACAATCAAACAACACATCCTCACCCATCATATAGCGGCGGGGATGGGGGCGCAGTCCATCGGACAAATCCTCAATTACCGGCAGCGTAATACCGGGTCGACCCGAGCCGATAATCAGTGGCGCAATGCCTAGTTGCAAGCAATCCAGCACATCGGCTTGCAGAAAGGCGGATACGGTTACGCCGCCGCCTTCAACAAACAGCCCGTATAACCCCCGCTCGCGCAACCGCCGCACCATCTCTTGCAGCGACAGGCATTCATCCTCCTGAGGGATGCCGATGACCTCGGCGTAGCCCGGCCCCGGCTGATCGGCCAGCGCTTCGGCGCACACCAGCCAAGTCGGCGCGGTTCGGTCCTGAAACAGGCGGTGCGCGGTGTTCAGGCGACGACGGGGATCGATGACCACGCGCACCGGATGAGGTCCGGCAACCCGTCGGGTGGTCAATTGCGGATCATCGCATTCCACCGTACCTGCACCGACCAGAACGGCATCGGCTAGCGCGCGCATCCGGTGTAGATGCGTCAGGTTTTCAGGACCATTGA
Organism: Candidatus Competibacteraceae bacterium; assembly: GCA_020445005.1. GTDB lineage: Bacteria > Pseudomonadota > Gammaproteobacteria > Competibacterales > Competibacteraceae > UBA2383. The sequence goes on from JAGRHM010000049.1 coordinate 2,569, forward strand.
TCGAACAGGATGCGCCGCGGACGGTCGCGATGCGGCCATCGAGACTTTGCCCAAGATGCGCCAGAGTGAACGGTTGCCGTCGATCGGCCAGGGCCATGGGCAGATAAAGGTCCAGTAATTCGGCGCTAACGGGAGGAACCGGCCCTCGGGCGGTCCAGGAACCGGTCTCGGTAATCTCAATGAGCGTGGCGGCGTCAGCGGCGGGAATCAGCGTCGGTTGCCATGCCGCCGTCAACCCAAAGCCAAGGCCGGCGGGCCGCGCCTCCCATACACGCGCCGCGCGCCGCAGCTCAAGCAGCAACGACCATACAACATCCGGTGCAAGAGCAGTTTGCATCAGAGCAGTCGAAAGCGCGGTGCAATGCAGGGATTTTGCCATGCCATCCAGCTCACAATCCCTCGATCAGTGAATTCAGATCCAGCAAGCGTTGTTCCTGAATCAACGGGTCGATGACCGGATCGAGCTGACCTTCCAGCACCTCGCCCAGCTTGTATAGCGTCAGATTGATGCGATGATCGGTAATGCGACCCTGAGGGAAATTATAGGTGCGGATGCGTTCGGAACGGTCGCCGCTACCCACCAGCAACTTTCGGGTCCGCGCCTGAGCGCTGGCCTGCTTTTCCTGTTCCGCAGTCAACAGCTTGGTCTGTAACAGGGACATGGCTCGCGAACGGTTCTTGTGTTGGGAACGCTCGTCCTGGCATTCCACCACGATGCCACTGGGTAGGTGAGTGATGCGAATCGCCGAATCGGTCTTGTTGATATGCTGACCGCCTGCTCCGGAAGCGCGGTAGGTATCAATGCGCAAGTCCGCGGGATTGATGTCAATCTGCTCTACCTCCGCCAGTTCCGGCATAACCGCCACGGTGGCGGCTGAGGTATGAATGCGTCCTTGCGCCTCGGTTGCCGGCACCCGTTGCACCCGGTGCGCGCCGGATTCAAATTTCAGCCGCGAGTAAACACCCTGGCCAATGATCCGGCCAATGACTTCCTTATAACCGCCATGCTCGCCAGGACTCTCGCTGAGAATTTCCAGCGTCCAGCCGCGCAACTCGGTGTAACGGCCATACATTCGCCATAAGTCTCCTGCGAACAGCGCCGCTTCATCGCCTCCGGTCCCGGCGCGAATTTCCAGAAAAACATTGCCGGCATCATGAGGGTCGCGCGGCAGCAACAGGAATTGCAGGTTTTGCTCATGTTCCAGGCGGCGCTGGTCGTTTTCCAGCAACTCCGCCTGAGCCAGCGCGCGCATTTCCGGGTCGTTGTCCCGCATCATTTCCCGTGCGCTGTCCAGTTCGCTCAGCACCCGGCGGTAGGCATGAAAACCGCTGGCGACCGGCTCCAGTTGTGCGTACTCCACGGACAGCGCGCGGAAACGGTCGTTATCGTTAATGATCTCGGGCTCCGCCAGCAGGGCGCTGATTTCTTCATGACGGGCCGCCAGTTGTTCCAGTTTAGCCAGCATCGAGGGGTTCATGGAGGTGATTTTCCACGCAAACGGTACAGATTCTGAATCAGGGTCAACATGGCCAAATCACCCTGGGCGGCTGCTTCCCGCAGACCAGCGCAAGGTGGATGGATCAGCTTATTTGTCAAAGTGTTGGCTAAAAAACTCAGCACTTCCCCAGGCTCCTTGCCTTGCGCAAGCTGCCGCAGAGCGCGGGCCAGCGATTCATCGCGCGCCGCCTCGGCGCGCCGCCGCAGGGCGCGAATGCTATCGACGCTGCTCTGGGCGCGCAGCCAACCCATAAAATGGTCGACTTGGGCGTCAATAATCTCCTCAGCCTGGCGGGCGGCCGCCTGCCGCGAGCGCAGATTTTCCTGGATGATATCCTTGAGGTCATCCACTGTGTACAGGTACACATCATCCAGATCGGCCACCGCCGGATCGATATCGCGCGGCACCGCCAGATCGACCATAAACATGGGTTGATGGCGGCGCCGTTTCAGGCAATGACGCACCAGAGGCGCCTCTAACATTAATCCAGGACTGGCGGTAGACGCGATCACCATGTCGGCTTCGCCCAGATGGAGAGGGATTTCCTCCAGGGCGATCGCGTAACCGGCAAAGGACGCCGCCAGCGCGTGCGCTCGCTCCAGGGTGCGGTTGGCGACCACCAGTCGGCCAATTCCGCTCTCATGGAGATGGCGGGCTACTAATTCAATCGTGTCGCCAGCGCCGATCAGCAACGCCGTCCGTTGGGGCAGATCAGCGAAAATTTGCTTGGCCAAACCAACGGCGGCGAAGGCGACCGATACCGGGCTGGCCCCAATGCGCGTGTCGGTGCGCACCTGCTTGGCAACCGCAAATGTATGCTGGAATAACCGTTTCAGCAGTGCGCCCAGGGTGCCGGCATGATGCGCCGCTTGGTAGGCCATTTTGACTTGGCCGAGAATCTGCGGCTCGCCCAGCACCATGGAATCCAGCCCGGCGGCAACCCGCAAAATATGGCGCACCGCCCGCCCCTCGGCATGTTGGTAAAGATAAGGTCGCAAATCCGTGATGCGCAGCGTGTGGTAATGGCCCAACCACTCTACCACCTGCCGGCTGTCGTCATCTTTCAGGCCACAGTACAGTTCGGTGCGATTACAAGTGGACAGAATGGCGGCTTCATGGACGCCGCCATGTTCGCGCAAATCCTGCAGTGCCGGACCCAAGCGATCCGGCGCAAACGTCACTCGTTCGCGCACGCCAACCGGCGCGGTCTGATGATTGAGGCCAAGGGCCAGCAGGGACATGGAATACCATCGGGAGCAGACTGGAAAATGGTGGGATTGTGCGGGATAAAACCGGTTTATGACAAGTTGCATACGGCATAGCGCCGTATGCCTGGCCCTAAGAGGCGGTCAAAAACCAGCCCTTATGAAATTGCTTTAGGAGCCTGCTTGCGAGCGATTTCAGGCGTTAACGCCGGCAAGCCGGCTCCTACCATCAATCCGTTGCTCTTTGTACGGCTGACGCCTCAACCTCTTTCCCGGGCCGCTGCTTGCTCAGCCTGAATAGCGGTCAGAGCGATGGTGAAAACAATATCCTCCACCAGCGCCCCCCGCGACAAGTCGTTGACCGGTTTACGCATCCCTTGCAACATCGGACCAATGCTGATGACAGCGGCGCTGCGCTGCACCGCTTTATACGTCGTATTGCCGGTATTCAAATCCGGGAAAATGAACACGGTCGCCCGCCCCGCAACCTGACTGTCCGGCGCTTTACTTTCCGCTACGGCTTTGATGGTGGCGGCGTCATATTGCAGGGGACCGTCGATCAACACATCCGGCCGCCGTTCCCGGGCGATCCGCGTCGCTTCCTTGACCTTCTCGACGTCGCTGCCGCTGCCGGAAGCGCCAGTGCTATAGCTCAGCATCGCCAC
>JAGRHM010000049.1:6109-6392 GCA_020445005.1 Candidatus Competibacteraceae bacterium
CGGATCAATTGCAAAGCCGGGCGGATGGTGTTGGCGGTGGTATGCACCGCGCCGGAAACCAGGCCGTCGACTTCGCCCAACTGCAACATCATGGTGCCCAGCACCACGGGATCATGCAATTGCTCTTCAGCCAGTCCCGCGTTCAGGCCCTTATGCGCACGCAATTCCACCATGGCGTCGATGTAGCGCTGCTCAATATGAGTTGGATCGATAATTTCGATATCTGGCGGAATGCTCATGCCGCGCCGGGCGGAAAGTCGATGCATGCGTCCGCCATCACCCA
>JAGRHM010000050.1 GCA_020445005.1 Candidatus Competibacteraceae bacterium
TGCGCCGGATCATGCGCCGCGCCATTCGCCATGGCTACAAACTGGGCGCTGAAGGTTATTTCTTCCACACTCTGGTTGCGCCACTGGTTGAGGAAATGGGCGCAGCCTATCCGGAATTGCCTGCCGCCGCGGAACAAGTGACGAAAGTGATTCGCCAGGAAGAGGATCGCTTCGCCGAAACCCTGGCGCATGGCATGAAGCTGCTGGAGGAAAGCATCGCTGATCTGTCCGGAATGGTCATTCCCGGCGAAGCAGTTTTCAAATTGTACGACACCTACGGCTTCCCGGTCGATCTCACCGCCGACATTGCCCGTGAACGAAGTCTACAACTGGACATGGCCGGTTTTGACCGCGAGATGGCCGCGCAGCGGGAGCGCGCCCGCGCTCACAGCCAGTTTGGCCTGCGCCAGACCGCTGATCTCGGCGTCGAAGGCTGCACCGAATTCCACGGTTACGAGCAGTTGGAGGAAGAGGCCCGCGCGGTCGCCCTGTTCCGTGAAGGACAGGCAGTTGAGACGCTGAATGCTGGCGAAGAAGGTCTGGTCGTGCTAGATCACACGCCATTCTACGCCGAATCCGGCGGTCAGGTCGGTGATACCGGCTGGCTGCACGCGGATGGCGTAGAGTTCGCGGTGCGCGATACCCAAAAACAGAGTGAAGGCGTGTTCACTCACCTCGGCGTAATGCAGCAGGGCCAGTTAAAGCGCGGCGCGCAAGTGCTGGCCCAGGTCGACGCGGCACAACGTCAATCCACGGCGCTGCATCACTCCGCGACGCATCTCATGCATGCTGCCTTGCGCCAGGTCTTGGGAACCCATGTGGCGCAGAAAGGCTCGCGGGTTGATCCGCAGCGGCTGCGCTTCGACTTCTCGCATTTCGAGCCGGTTGCCCCGGAACAACTGGAAGTTATCGAGCGACTGGTCAACGCCCAGATTCGCGGCAACGTCGCCGTGGAAACCACCATCATGGCGCCGGAAGAAGCGATTGCCGCCGGCGCGATGGCGCTGTTCGGCGAAAAGTACGGCGACCGGGTGCGCGTGCTGAAAATGGGCGATTTCTCCACAGAATTGTGCGGTGGCACCCATGTCCGCCGGGTCGGGGACATCGGTCTGTTCAAAATCGTTGCCGAAAGCGGCGTCGCGGCGGGAGTGCGGCGCATCGAAGCCGTCACTGGCGAGCGGGCGCTGGACTACATCGCTTCCCTACAGGAGCGCGCCCGGCAGACAGCGCAACTGGTCAAGGGCGACCGCGATAACTTCCCAGACAAGGTGCGGCAACTGGTGGAACGCACCCGCCAGTTGGAAAAGGAAATTGAGCAACTCAAAGGTCGCTTGGCCAGCGGTCAGGGCGCAGATCTGCTCAGTCAGACGGTAGACGTGGACGGCATCAAAGTGTTGGCCGCCCGCCTGGACGGCGTGGACGCTAAGACCCTGCGCGAAGCCGTGGATCGCTGTAAGGAGCAACTCAAGGCAGCGGCTATCGTGCTGGCGACCGTCGAGGACGATAAGGTGCGCCTGGTGGCGGGGGTGACGTCGGGGGAAACGGCGCGCATCAAGGCCGGTGATCTGGTGAACATGGTTGCGCGTCAGGTCGGCGGCAAGGGTGGCGGACGGCCTGATTTAGCCCAGGCAGGGGGAACCGATCCGACGCAACTCGATGCTGCGTTGCGTTCGGCGCCGGAATGGGTGCGCGCGCAGTTAGCGTAAAAGCAAACGCAACCTTTGAGAAACAGATAGTGGTTAAATCAATGGTGTCTGGTTCACCTTCTCTAGCATCGGGCTACTCGATGGCCTTCGTCATGATAGTCGCCGGTTTCGTCACAAGCCTGCTGGTGGCGAATATCATTGCAGTCAAATTGATTGAAATTGGTCCCTGGATTATGCCGGCTGGAGTGATCATTTTTCCAGTCAGCTACATTCTGGGCGATGTATTGACCGAGGTATACGGATACCATCGCGCCCGGCAGGTCATCTGGCTGGGCTTCGTGTGCAATTTGCTGGCGGTGCTGGCCATTTTCCTGGCGCAGATCCTGCCGCATCCCGGGTTTTGGGATGGACAAGCCGCTTTTGGGCGTATTCTTGGTTATGCACCACGTTTGCTGTTAGCTTCATTTCTGGCTTATCTGGTTGGAGAGTTCGTCAATGCCTATGTGCTGGCGCGCATGAAAATTCTGACTCAGGGGCGCTGGTTGTGGACGCGCACGATCGGATCGACCGTGGTGGGGCAATTACTGGACTCCAGCGTATTTATCGCGGTAGCGTTCGCTGGTATTTTGCCGCAAGAAGCGCTGATTACTGCAATTGGGGTGCAATGGTTGGTCAAGTGTGCTTATGAAGCCGCTGCTACGCCGGTGACCTATGGGGTAGTCGGTTTTCTCAAACGGCATGAGGGCGTGGATGTGTACGATGCCGGAACGAATTTTAATCCGTTGAAGGTAGGCAATTGAGGCGGATGTGTTTCAACCCTCTTTGATCGAATCTAATCGCGCGATCAGCGCTGCGCGCAATGCGGCGTACTTCCCTGCATCATTCAACGGACGATTCTCACAGTCAGTGACAAAGAACACGTCCTCAACTCGGGCGCCAATCGTCGCGATTTTAGCGTTGTGCAACTGCACGCCACAAGCCATGAAGGCTTGTCCAACCCGGAATAGTAACCCGGGGCGATCCCAGGAAACCAGCTCCACCACCGTGCGGCCACTGGCGGTGTTTTCGCTAAATGAGACTTCGGTAGGCATTTGGAACGCCCTCTGAATGCGCGAAATATGCCGCGCAGGCATGGGCGGCAGCGAGTCGGAACGCTGGAGGTAGTGCAGCAGTGTATTGACGATTTCCTTAATACGGCTGCGATCCTGAATCGGCAGACCGGTATCCTCCAGCACTGTGAAGCTATCCAGCGTGTAGCCGCTATGGCCGGTGATGATCCGGGCATCGAAAATCGTCAGCCCCAATTGATCAAGCGCGGAAGTGATCAGCGCGAACAAATTGTCCTGATCACGGGTGTAGATGAAAATTTCGGTGCCGCCCCGACCGGGGTCGTCGCGCGTCATGACCAAGGGGCGTTCCCGATGGCCGCGCTTTAAAATCGCCCGGGTGTGCCAAATAATCTCGTCGGCGGAATGACGCAGGAAGTAGTCGTCGCCAAATCCTTCCCAGATCCAGTTTATCCGCTCCTCGTCGATTTTGGTCAGACGCAACCGCCGCCGCGCCTGGGCTTGCGCCTCGCGGATGCGCTCTTCCTTGTCGATCGGATTGTCCAAACCGCGCCGCAAGGCTCGGCGCGTCGCCTCGTACAACTGCCAGAGCAGCGAAGCGCGCCAGGTGTTCCACAAATTAGGGTTGGTGCCGCGAATATCGGCGACCGTCAGCAGATACAAATAGTCCAAGTGCATTTGATCGCCCATCTGCCGGGCGAAAGCATGGATCACGTCCGGATCGTGGATGTCCTGTTTCTGTGCGGTCAGCGATAGGGTCAGGTGATGGCGCACCAGCCAGGCGATCAGTCGGGTATCGAAGCTGCTGAGTCCATGCTGGCGACAGAAGCGTCGGGCGTCTTCAGCGCCCAGTACGGAATGATCGCCGCCGCGCCCTTTGGCGATATCATGATAAAGACCCGCGATGTACAACAATTCCGACTTGGGCAACCGCGCCATGATCGCACTGCAATGCGGCAGTTGCTCGACATATTGGGGCAGGAAAAACCGCCGCAAATTGCGCACGACGAACAGAATGTGCTGATCCACCGTGTAAGCATGGAACAGGTCGTATTGCATGCGGCCAACAATCTGGCCAAATTCCGGCAGATAAGCCGGCAGCACCCCGTAGGCGTTCATTAGGCGTAATTGTCGGGTCACGCCATAAGGCTGCCGCAGGATTTCCATAAAGAGGCTGCGCGGGCGTACATCGTTACGGAACTTGTCATCAATCAACGGTTGATGATCACGGATCAGCCGGATAGTGGCGGCGCGGATGCCCTTGATTTCTGGATGTTGTTGCAGGATCAGGAAGACTTCCAGCAACGCGAACGGGTAGCGCAGAAACAC
>JAGRHM010000051.1 GCA_020445005.1 Candidatus Competibacteraceae bacterium
TAGCGGGTTGCAGGCAGCATTGGCTGAGATAGATACCGATGGCGAAATTGTTTTCAGCGTGTTTCAGAGCTTCCACGAACGCGCCAGTGTCCGACGCCCTTATTGGAAAGCGTTGTGCGACTGGCTTCAGGAACGGCTATTTCCCGAAAGAGCATTACCCAATGGCGAATTGAGCATCGCGCGGCGTTGCCCCTCGTTTCTGGAGCAACAGGTCGACTCCCTGGAACTGGAGTTGCTAGGACGCCATGACGCCGAGGAAAAATGGCCGGAAGGCAATGAAATCATGCGGTATTTATCAGGAATTGATCCAAATCGCCGCTACAGTCATCTCAACATCATCTACCGCCCGGTACGCTGCGCGCCTTTCGTTGCCGCGCATCTGAGTCTGAACAACATTACTCCGACCGAACCGCTGATTTACGAGCTACGTCTGCTGCGCGCGTTCGACCGTGACTGGTTCGACAACGTCTATGCTATTGCTCTGACTTTGGGTTTGGCCGGCAAAACGGTGGAGTCCTGAACATGGAACGCACTCATTTCTACACCCGACTCACTGAACAACTGGGTCGTCGCGCCACTCGTGCGGTATTGGGCTTATGCGGTTTCCGCAACGATGCTTTGTGCGAGTATTTACGCACCCTGTTCGACCGGGATGCTGGAATGCCCGGCGCGTTCTTGGCGGATCCGGTGTTCGAGGCCAGTTTTGGCTGGCAACCAGCAGAACGAACGTTGGGCGACCTGAATGGCAAGTTATTGCATCCCAACCTCGTGAGCGCTTTGCGCGAGCCACAGAAAAAGGGGCTGAGCGAGGATTACGGTTTTCCAGCCCGGCAACGCCCGTACCGTCACCAACTGGAGGCATGGCAAACACTCATCACCGGTCAACCGGCGCGTTCGGTATTGGTCACCAGTGGCACCGGTTCGGGCAAGACCGAATGCTTTCTGATCCCGATTCTCAACGATCTGGCCACCGAACTCGATCAGCGCCAGCAAGCGCCGCTGACTGGAGTGCGGGCGCTGTTTCTCTATCCGCTCAACGCGCTGATCAAAAGCCAGAAGGATCGTTTGGTCGCCTGGTCGGAGCCATTCAACGGCGGCGTCCGGTTCTGTCTGTATAACGGCGACACGCCTGATCAGGCTAAAGGTGAGTGGCAATGTGAGGTCGCCGACCGGCGTACTCTACGCGCCAACCCGTCGCCTTTGCTGGTGACTAACGCCACCATGCTGGAATACCTGCTGGTGCGCAATGAAGACCGGCCTATTCTGAACCAGTCGCAAGGTCAGTTACGCTGGATCGTCATCGACGAAGCGCATACTTACATCGGCTCACAGGCGGCGGAATTAACGCTGTTGCTGCGGCGGGTACTCCACGCTTTCGGTTGCCGTGCGGGTGAAGTCCGCTTCATCGCCACTTCGGCCACATTGGGCGACGCCAGCGCCGATTCCCGCCAACAGTTGGCTGAATTTCTGGCGAATGTCGCGGGGGTGTCGGTCGATCGGGTGCGGGTCATTGAAGGAAAGCGCGAAGTGCCGCCCCTGCCTGATATGCTGAACAGCAAGCCACCTTGCCTTGATCGAGAGACGCTACGCACTCAAGTTCCGCAAGACCGTTTTATCGCCCTGGCCAACGATGGACGCATGAGGGACTTGCGCGCCCGGCTCGTTCATCAAGCTTGCCGCTTAAGCGAGTTGGCGCAGACATTGTTGGGTCGCGACGATGCAGCCGCCCGGCGTGAAACATTGCAATGGCTCGATCTCTGCACCCAGGCGGTGAATGAGAAGGAAGAGCCGTTTTTGCCCCTGCGCGGCCACTTGTTCCAGCGCACCATCAGCGGCCTGTGGGCCTGCGCCAATAGCGGATGCTCGGGGCGAACGGGTACGCCACTCGATCAGCCCGACTGGCCCTTCGGCGCGCTCTTTCTCGAACGCCGTGCGCATTGTCCGCATTGCCAGAACCCGGTTTTCGATCTCGTGCAGTGTGGGAAATGTGGCGCGGAATATCTGTCTGCCGCTGAAGTCTATGAAAATGGCCAGGAAAAACTGAAACCCCGTGAGTACGATCTCAGCGAGGATGAATTTCAGCAGGAATTGGAGCCTATAACCAATGATGAAGACGAGGATGAAACCGAAGCGGAAACCGCGTCAATCGTTACCCAACCCCGGTTACTGACGGGTCCAATCAGCGGTCAGCGTCCTTGGGGATTGGCTACTAACGGGTGTCTTGATCCATCCGGTCAACAGGGTATTCCGGTCTATCTGCGCCTTCCGATTTCCGACGAAGAGGGTTTGCATTGCCCGGTTTGTGATGAGAAAGAACGCGACAATCCCTTGTTTCGACCGGTTCGGGTGGGAGCGCCTTTCTTGTTGGGTACGGCGATCCCAACCTTGCTGGAGGCGATGCCGCCACTCACGGTGGGTCAGGAACCTCGGCCCCTCGATGGACGACGCCTGATCACTTTCACCGATAGCCGCCAAGGCACCGCCCGCTTTGCCGCCAAATTGCAACAGGAAAGCGAGCGGGATTATGTGCGGAGTCTGCTCTATCACCATTTAACGGCCAGCGCGCAGCCGGCTGATTCGGCAAAGATTGAAAAGGTGCAGGCTCAGCTTCAGGCACTGGAGCAATCAGCACAAACCCATTCGGCCCTTCATGCAGTGGTGGAGCAAAAACGCCAGGAATTAGCGCAACTCCAGGCCCCTCCTGTCGGTCGTCTGACCTGGCAGGAAGCGGAAAACAAGCTGTTAGGCGCGGATGATTTTCATCGCTGGTTGATTCCGGCGTTAAAAGATTTGACGTTTGGTCTGTTGTCCGACCGTCTGTTGGTCAAACTCTGTCTGTTGCGCGAATTCTTCCTGCGCCCGAAACGGTAGTTCTCGCTGGAAGGTCTGGGCTTGGTGCAATTACGCTATCCCGCTTTGGACAATGCTAATCCACCGGCGGTGATGAAACAGCGCGGGGTTAAGCCGGAAGAATGGCGGGCATTGTTGCAAGTCACTGTTGATTACTTTGCGCGTAGTGGCAAACCTGCTGTGCAAGCCACACCGGATATTGTTCGCTGGATGGGTTATCCTGGCTACCCGAATGTTTTGCTTACTCCGGGCATCCCGGTTACCAATCGGAAGCGCCAACGTACCTGGCCTTCAGCTCACTCCCGCTGGGCCAAGCGCAATCGGCTGATTCGTTTACTCAGTCACATTTTCCGCCTGGACATCGACAATGCGGAACAACGCGGGCAAATCGAAGAAATGCTCATCGCGATTTGGGAGGGTCTGCGTCCTCTACTCTCGCAAACCGAAGATGGTTTTCAACTGGAACTGGAAAAGCAGGCGGTACTGACCGAGGTGCGCGAAGCCTGGTTTTGCCCGATGACACGCCGCCTGCTGCCGGTGGTTTTCCGCGAGACCACGCCCTATCTGCCCAGCCTACCCGCGCCTGATGTGCTGACTCGTTGCCAGAAGGTGGAAATGCCTCGCGTGCCGCATCCCTTCTGGCTCGGTCGAGATCGCGAAGAGGCTGATGCTTGGCTGGAGTCTGATCCAAAGATACAGGCGCTGCGTGCTATCGGCGCATGGCCTGACCTGAGCGACCGTCTCGCGCGTCATCGCCGCTATCTGCGAGCTATGGAACATTCTGCGCAAATTTCCGGCATCGATTTAACCCGTCGTGAAACGGCCTTCAAAGCAGGAGCAATCAACCTGCTGAGTTGCTCGACCACGATGGAAATGGGCGTGGATATTGGCGGTTTAACTGCTGTCGCCATGAACAATGTCCCGCCTCATCCAGCCAATTTCCTGCAACGGGCCGGACGCGCCGGACGCCGGGGCGAAACTGCTGCGTTGAGTTTCACTTTGTGCAAAGCGACTCCGCAAGGCGAGGCCGTCTTTCAAAACCCGCTGTGGCCCTTTACCAGCCGATTGGGCTTGCCGCAAGTGGCCTTGCAAAGCGAACCGATTGTGCAACGTCATCTGAATGCCTTGGCGCTGGCGACTTTTCTACGCGACCGGACGCCGGATATTCGTCGTCTGCATACTGGCTGGTTCTTTGAAGTGGCCAGTCAAGACACTTCAGCGCCTTGCGACAGTTTCGCCACCTGGTGCGAACAGGATGCGCCCGCTTTGGAACGGCTAACGGAGGGATTAACGGCCTTGATTAAGCGCACAGTGCTGGAGGGTCGTTCAAGCGCCTGGCTGTTGAACCGCACGGCTGGAATGATGCGTCAGGTAGCTGAACGCTGGCGGCGCGAGTTGAATGCGCTGCTGGATCAGCAAAAAATCGTCGCCGCCCGCGAGGATGACCGTAAAGCTAAACAAGCGGTTGAGATTCAATTGCAGCGCCTGCGCGGTGAATATCTGTTGAGCGAACTGGCCAATCTGGGTTTTCTGCCCGGTTACGGATTTCCGACCGACGTGGTTCCTTTCGTTACCACCACGCTGGAAAATCTGAAACTGCGCAATCAGGAGCGTGAAGACAACCGTTCACGCCGGGCCGGTTATCCTACGCGCCACCTGGCCATCGCCATCCGCGATTATGCGCCGGGCACCGACACGATATTGGATGGGCGGGTTTATTCCAGTGGCGGTGTGACCCTGAACTGGCAAATTCCCGTTGAAGCCGGGGCCGCGCCAGAGATTCAGAACCTGCAATGGACGTGGCGTTGCCGAAAATGCGGGCACAATGGAACGCGCATCACCATGCCGGAGCGTTGCCCTCATTGCAGCGATCCCAGTGCTTTAACTCGCTATCGTTTCATTCAGCCAGCGGGCTTTGCCGTCGACATTCGCGCCAAACCCCATAACGACATCACCCTGCCGCAATATATCCCAGTGCGCGATCCCTTAATCTCGCTGGCGGGAGTGGACTGGATGCCGTTGCCCAACCCGGTATTAGGCGATTATCGAACGACGCTGCACGGTTCCCTGTTCCATTACAGCGATGGCCTGTATGGCAAGGGCTACGCGCTCTGTCTGCGGTGTGGGCGGGCGGAATCGGAGGACCAACAAGGCGCGTTGCCTTCAACATTCAAGAATCATCAGCGCCTGCGCGGCGGACGCCTAAATGAGAAGGAACAACTGTGTCCGGGTAATGGAGAAGACTGGGCGATTCTGCGTGAAGTCCGGTTGGGCATAGCGACTCATACTGAAATTTTTGAGCTGCAACCTTGCGATATTGATGGCAAACCTATCGACCGCATCACCGCCTACACGCTGGCGGTCGCGTTACGCCAAGCTCTGTGTGTGACTTTAGGCATTGAAGAAGGCGAAGTCGGCGTTGCCGTGGCGGAACATCGGCGGGCTACCGATCAACAGACAACCTATTCGCTGTATCTCTATGACACCGCCACCGGCAGCGCGGGCTATGTTAGTCAAATCGCCGCCCGTCTGCCTGAATTGCTGCGAGCAGCCCGCAAGGCGCTGGACTGTCCACGCAATTGCGACGCCGCCTGCCAAAGCTGCCTGCTGACGCATGACACACAACACCATCGGGATGATCTGAACCGTCATACGGCGCTAAACCTGCTGTCAGGACGCTTCCTGGATGCCTTGGCCCTGCCTGCCGAACTCCAGGTTTTCGGAGCCAATAGTCAGATGGAAATGGAGCCGCTGACTTTGGCGCTCAACCGGGAGTGGCAACGCTTGGCGGTGACCGAGTTGCGCGTCTACCTGGGCGGCCCTGCGCCGACTTGGGAACCGCTGGCCTGGCGATTGCGCGACGATCTGGCGCGCTGGGTACAGGCCGACGCCAACGTCCGCTTGATCGCTCCGGCATCGGTGCTGGACGCACTGAACGCCAGCCAGCACGATGAACTGGCGGCGCTGACCGCTTACACGGGCGTGGAACTGTATCGCACCCCGGATTTGGCCAAAGCGGCGGCGTCGACCTTGCCGCTCATCCTGGAATTGGGCGGCGCTGATCGCCGGGTGTGTTGGGTGGCGCGCGAACCTTCAGCGTTGGCTCCACGTCCGAGTTGGGGCGGCGGCCAACACGGCGGCCCTTTTGTGCACGTTACCGAAGATCAGGCGCTAACGCCGCTCCCCGAAACCTGGCGGCGGCTGAATCCACAGGATTTACGCCCGCCCACAACGCCAGGATTCACTGCCCTGACCATTACCCGCGAACTGGACGGCTCCTCAGCGACCTTTGGCAAGCGGGCCTGGTCGCTGTTGGAACGCCAAGCCCCGCGTCTGGCTGAACGCCTGCAAAACGGCTCGCCGCTGCAATCGGTGCAGTATACCGACCGCTATCTGCGCTCGCCGCTAGCTTTCCTGTTGCTGCACAGTCTGCTGGAAGCGCTGACTCATTATCCAGGCGGCGTGTCGCGCGACACGACCCTGCACCTCCAGACGGCTGATCTGGATCGCTCAAGCGGTGAATCGCCCCGATTTATATTTCACGACTGGCGGGATCGTGAAGATCGCCGGCAGACGATTGAAACCTGGTTTGGCGAGAACTGGCCGGCTTTTACCTGGCGGGAAGCGCCCAACCGCGAGTTGCCCCATGCCCGTGAGTTGACGCTGGTTTGGAGCGATGAAGATCGATGGACCGTGCGCTTGGATCAGGGCCTCGGCTATTGGCGGACCGCGTCTCGTATTCGTCCAGACTTTCCTTTTGACAGCGATGTGGACCGGCAAGTCAGACGGTTACGACAGGTCAGTGCGCTGATTGAACCATTAAATGCTGCATATCCGACTTATTGGTATTGTGGCTAACGCAACTTGCTCAATATAAGCGGGAATTGATAACGCAAACAACGAGCAGGCTTTAAAACTATACCGTCAAATACTGCCGCACCAGATCATCATGCAAATCCGTAATCGCACCGGTCGCCACCGCGCGCCCTTTGTCAACAATGCAGAATTGTTGGGCCACCCAACGGGCGAAGGGTAGTTTCTGCTCCACCAAGAGCACTGTCATCCCCAGTTCCTGGTTCACCCGCTGCACCGCCATGCCGATTTCGCGAACAATCGCGGCCTGTTCCTGAACCCGGTCCAGTTGTTCCTGATTCAACCGGCGAATGACTCGACCGATTTCTCGAACGACGTTCGGCTGAATGCCCTCGGTCGGCTCGTCGAGAATCAGCAAGCGCGGCTCTAGCACCAGCGCGCGGCCAATGGCCAGTTGCTGCTGTTGCCCGCCGGACAGATCGCCGCCGCGGCGCTTGAGCATGGTTTTCAGCACCGGGAACAGTTCAAAGATCAGTTCCGGAACCTGCCGCAAACGCCGGGGATTGGACGCCAAGCCGATTCGCAGGTTTTCCTCGACGGTCATCAGCGGAAAAATTTGCCGTCCCTGCGGCACGTAACCGATGCCCAGCGGAGCGCGCTTTTCCGCCGGTAACCGGTTCAGTTCCACGCCAGCGA
>JAGRHM010000052.1 GCA_020445005.1 Candidatus Competibacteraceae bacterium
CGATGGCGATCGAGGCGGTGTGGTCCGGCACTACCTGCTGGACGACATAGCCGGTATAGGCGCCCATCATGATGAACTCGCCATGCGCCATGTTGAGCACGCCCATCACGCCGAAGGTGATGGCCAGGCCGATCGCGGCCAGCACCAGCACCGAGCCGGCGGACAGGCCGAAGAACAGGGTTTCCAGCAGCGCGTAGTGATCGACCTGCTGCTGGATCAGATTGAGCTGGTGCTGCGCGGCCTCGCGCACGGCGGGGTCGGCGTCGTGGTCGGCGGTCGCCTGCAGGGCATTGCGTACCGTCGGTTCCAGACGGCCGGCCAGGGCATCGACCGCCGCCAGGCGTTCATCCGCATCGCTGTTGCCGAGCCGGGACACGGCCAGCGCGATTTCGGTAAGCGCCCGCACCGCAGGATCGGTTTCGCTCGCGAGCAGGGTCCGCAGCCGGGGAATCACCGCCGGGTCGGGCTTGGTGAGCATGGTGCCGACCGCCGCCAGACGTCTGGCCGGGTCGGGGGAATTCAGGTCGAGGCTGGCGAGTGCCGCCTCGATGCGCCCACGCACGGTGTTGTTGATCGGCAGCTTCCTGACCTTGCGCGAACTCTCGACGCCGAGGTCTTCACCGCTGAACACATCACGGATCGCGTAGCCGGCGTCGCCGTCGATGGCCCAGACCAGGCGATCGGTCCGGGTGTAGCGGCGCAGGCTGCCGTCCTGCAGGCCATTGAGCAATTCGACGGCCTTCGGGTGGCCACTCGCCACCAGGGCATCGACGCCCTGCGCCTTGATGTCGAAGTCGTCGTCCATGATCTGCGCGAACGCCGCGTCGAGCGCCGGGTCACCGGTTTCGATCTCGGCGGCGGACAGCAGGCCGGGCAACAGCATCAGGACCAGCAGGGCAAAACGCATGAACGGCAGTCCTTGATCGACGGTGTAGGAGCGGCTTCAGCCGCGATCGGCATCGATCGAAGGCATATCGCGGCTAAAGCCGCTCCTACGGGGCAGTGGTCAGATCAGGCGATCTTCAGGGGCGTGAACTCGTGCGCCTCGACGCCCTCGGCGCGGGCCTTCCACGGATCGATCTGGGCGAAGGTCTGCGAGAACTTGAAGTCTTCGTAGAGCTGCTTGCGACGTGGTTCATTGTCGAGAATCTGCTCCTTGACGTAAGCCAGACCGCGACGCTCGACCCAGGGCGCAGTACGTTCCAGGTAAGGCGCATCGAGTCGATACAGCTGGATGAAGGCACCGCAGTATTCGAGCACCTGCTCCTCGGTCTCGACCCGGGTCAGCAAGTCGGTGACGCGGACCTTGATGCCGCCATTGCCTCCGATGTGGAGTTCGTAGCCGGAATCGACGCAGACCACGCCAAAATCCTTGATAGTGGCTTCGGCACAATTCCGCGGACAGCCGGACACGGCCATTTTGAATTTGTGCGGTGTCCAGGAACCCCAGGTCATCTTTTCCAGCTTGACGCCCAGACCCGTCGAATCCTGCGTGCCAAAACGACACCAGTCGGTGCCGACACAGGTTTTCACCGTGCGCAGGCTTTTACCGTAGGCGTGGCCGGAGACCATGCCGGCAGCGTTCAGATCCGACCAGACTTTCGGCAGATCCTCTTTCTTGACGCCCAGCAGGTCGATGCGCTGACCGCCGGTCACTTTCACGGTGGGAATCTGGAACTTGTCAGCCACATCGGCGATGGCGCGCAACTCCTTGGGGTTGGTCAATCCGCCCCACATGCGTGGCACGACCGAGTAAGTGCCGTCTTTTTGAATGTTGGCGTGAACGCGCTCGTTGATGAAGCGCGACTGTTGATCGTCTTGCGCTTCGCCGGGCCAGGTGGAGATCAGATAGAAATTGATCGCGGGACGACAGGAATGGCAACCATCCGGCGTTTTCCATTCCAGGAATTTGAACACATCGCGCAGGCTGGTGAGGCGTTGTTCGCGGATCGTCTGGCGGACCTGATCGTGGCTGTATTCCGTGCATTTGCACATCGGCTTTTCAGCGGGCGTCTTACCGATGGTGCCGACCGTTGCGGCGAGAATCTGTTCGACCAAGCCCGTGCAGGAACCGCAGGAGGCCGACGCTTTGGTGTGGGCGCGCACTTCGTCGAGCGTAAACAGCTTCTTGTCGGCAATGGCTTTGGTGATCGCACCCTTGCACACGCCATTACAACCGCAGATTTCCGCATCGTCGGCCATCGTCATCACGCTGAAGCCGTCGCGCCCGGAATCGGCCATGTGAGCGTGACCGAACAACACAGTTTCCCGAAATGCGCCAATATCCGTATTTTCCCGGAGCAACTGGAAATACCAACTACCGTCAACCGTGTCGCCATACAGCACCGCGCCCTGCACGCGGTTTTCCTTGACCACCAGTTTTTTGTAAACGCCTCGCGCCGGGTCGCGCAGCACGATCTCTTCACAGTCCGGCCCGCCATTGAAATTGCCGGCGGAGAACAGATCGATGCCCGTGACCTTGAGCTTAGTGCTGGTCACCGAGCCTTGATAGCGCCCGATGCCGTAACGCGCCAGGTGATTAGCGCAGACTTTAGCCTGCTCCCACAGCGGCGCCACCAGACCGTAGCACTGGCCGCGATGCTGCACGCACTCGCCAACGGCGTACACGCGCGGATCGTAGGTCTGCATGGTGTCATTGACGACGATGCCGCGTTCGCAATAAATCCCGGATTGTTTGGCCAGTTCGATGTTGGGCCGGATGCCGACCGCCATCACCACCAGATCCGCCGGGATTTCCAGACCGTCCTTGAAATGCACCGCGCGCACTCGTTCTTCGCCGAGCAGGGCGGCGGTTTGCGCGCCCATCAGAAAACGCAGACCGCGCTCTTCCAGACTCACCCGCAACATATCCGCCGCGACCGGATCGAGTTGCCGTTCCATCAAGGTGTCGAGCACATGGATAACGGTGACGTGCATCCCTTGTTTCATCAGTCCGTTGGCGGCCTCCAGACCCAGCAGGCCACCGCCGATCACTACCGCGTTTTTGCCGATGCGCGCCGCCGCCAACATGGTATCCACGTCGTGAATGTCGCGGAAGCCGATCACGCCCGGCAAGTCGTTACCCGGAATCGGCAAAATAAACGGATTGGAACCGGTCGCCAACAACAGCCGGTCGTAAGGCGCTACCGTTCCGTCGGCAGACTTGACTTCGCGCCGCGTGCGGTGAATTTCGACGACCGCATGACCTGCGTGTAAGCGAATGCCTTTTTCTGCATACCAGTTCAGATCGTTGATCATGATCTGATCGACGGTCTTTTCGCCCGCCAGCACCGGCGAGAGCATGATCCGGTTGTAGTTGCCGTGTGGCTCTGCCCCAAACACGGTGATATCAAATTTATCCGGGGCCAGTGCGAGCAACTCTTCCACCGTCCGCATCCCCGCCATCCCGTTGCCTATTAGAACCAGTCTTTCTTTCATTGATTGGGCATCTCAAACATAATTGGGAAATCGGTCATTAATCTGATGAGTAATGAAAAACAATACATTGGGCGGGCTGGATTTGCGCCAACGCCATGATTGCTGAGTTAGCAAAGATTATTCCATTTAATAATTTTTATTTAATAAATTGTTTTATATTTAATTTTTTACGAGTGATATACGGACGCCTAATTGCTTGCATGGGTATTGCACTAAAAACATCCGCTGGTTTGCTCGACTCTGATTAAAATGGTGCATCGCAGCAGTATATTTAGTGGGGTCATACGATATTTTTATAATTAAAATAATTATTTAACTTTTTGGCTTAGTTTTTGTAGAGGACATCTCACCTTTTCACCACTTTGGAGCACCGCCTCGTGAGCGTCCCCAAAATCAACCTGTTATCGTTTAGCGGCAGTGTGCGCACCTTGCACTTGGGCTGGGTCGCCTTTTTCATCAGTTTCTTCGTCTGGTTCAATCATGCGCCTTTGATGGCCTCGATTCGTGAAGCGCTCAACTTAAGCGATCAGCAAGTGAAAACCCTGCTAATTCTTAACGTCGCCTTGACGATTCCCGCCCGCATTATCATCGGTATCCTGGTCGATCGCTTCGGGCCACGCATCATGTACTCCCTGCTCCTGGCGATTTCCAGCGTACTCTGCTTCTTTTTCGCCATAGCGGATAGCTTCGAACAGATGGCGCTGGCGCGTTTTCTGCTGGGCTTCGTCGGTGCCGGCTTTGTCATCGGCATTCGGCTGATTAGTGAATGGTTCCCGGCCAAGCAGGTCGGTCTAGCGGAAGGCATTTACGGCGGCTGGGGCAATTTCGGTTCGGCTGGCGCTGCCTTGACGTTGCCTACCATTGCGCTGATGTTCGGTGGAGAAGACGGCTGGCGCTATGCGCTGGCGTTGACGGGCGTTATTGCGCTGGTTTATTCCGGCATCTTCTACCTAATGGCGCGCGACACGCCGAAGGGTTCAACGTATTTCAAACCCAAGAAAATGGGCGCGATGGAAGTCACCAGCAAGGGCGATATGGTGCTATACATCATCATGAATATCCCCATGTACGCGACGCTGGCGTTGCTGACCTGGAAACTGTCCCCGGCTAATCTAAGTCTGCTCAGTGCAGATATTTCGACCGGTATTTACATCGCCCTGGTCATCCTGTTCGCTTATAACG
>JAGRHM010000053.1:0-2792 GCA_020445005.1 Candidatus Competibacteraceae bacterium
ACTTGTTTACCGCCGTGCCTGAATTATCCACAGAGTTGGACAAGCTAAAAGCGGCGGGTTAAAACCACTGTCGTTCCCTGTCATCCCTTCCCCGGCCCCTCTCCCTTTCTATCAGGGGGAGGATGCTAACCCCCTTCCCCGAATCTCCAGAAATTTTAAGGAGGCGTTATGACCGCCTATTTCGCCCCAACCCGCGACATGCAGTTTGTGATCAATGAACTTGCTGGACTGAACGAGGTTACGGCATTGCCAGTTTTCGCTGAACAGGAAGTGAATCCTGAACTGGTGGAAGCCGTGCTGGAAGAAGCCGCCAAGCTGGCCACTGAAGTGCTGGCGCCGCTGAACAAGACCGGCGATATTCTGGGCGCGCGCCTGGATCCACAGAAAGGCGTCATTCCTGCGGATGGCTTCGCCGAGGCTTATCAGAAATTCATCGATGGCGGTTGGAACGGCTTGGCCAGTTCAGTCGAACACGGCGGCCAGGGTTTGCCGGAATTGATCAACACCGCGACTCAGGAGATGTGGAATTCCGCCAACATGTCTTTTGCCCTGTGTCCGATGTTGAATGGCGGCGCGATCGAGGCGATCAGCCGCGTCGGTTCCGCCGAGCAAAAGGCGCTCTATCTGCAGCAATTAGTTAGCGGCGAGTGGACTGGCACCATGAACCTGACCGAATCGCAGGCCGGCTCCGATCTGTCGGCGGTGCGCACCCGCGCCGTGCCGGAGGGTGATCATTACCGGATTTTCGGCCAGAAAATTTTTATCACCTGGGGCGAGCACAACATGGCGCCCAACACCATTCATCTGGTGCTGGCCCGCACCCCGGACGCGCCCGAAGGCGTGAAGGGCATCTCACTGTTTATTGTCCCCAAGTTTCTGGTGAACGCCGACGGTTCGCTGGGCGCGCGTAATGATGTCCACGCCGTATCCCTGGAACACAAGCTGGGCATTCACGCCAGTCCAACCTGTGTCATGGCGTTTGGCGACCAGGACGGCGCGATCGGCTATCTGGTCGGCGAGGAGAACAAGGGTCTGGCCTATATGTTCATTATGATGAACGAGGCGCGCTTCAAGGTCGGTTTGCAGGGCCTGGCGATTGGCGAGCGCGCTTATCAGGGTGCGCGGGAATACGCCAAGGATCGGGCGCAGGGCCGTCCGGTCGGGGTCAGGAGCGGTGACCGGGTCACTATCATTCATCATCCGGATGTGCGGCGGATGCTGATGACTATGAAGGCGCAGAATGAAGCGATGCGAGCGCTGGCCTATGTCACCGCGCAGCACATGGATCTAGCCCGTCATCATCCCGATCCGGCGGTGCGCCAGACGCATCAAGCGCGGGTGGATCTGTTGATCCCGGTGGTGAAGGGCTGGGAGACTGAGTTGGGTATTGAGATTGCCTCGCTGGGCGTGCAGGTGCATGGCGGCATGGGTTTTGTCGAGGAAACCGGCGCCTGTCAACACTTGCGCGATTCGCGCATTGCCACCATTTATGAAGGCACCACCGGTATCCAGGCCGCCGATCTGGCGGGGCGCAAGCTAAGCATGGATCAGGGTGCGGCGATGCGGGCGCTGATTGCCGAGATGGACACAACCGCCAAAGAGCTAGGTTCAGCCTCAGGCGATGATCTGGCGACGATCCGTGCGGGTTTGGACGAAGGCGTCCGATCGTTGACCGAAGCGACCCAGTGGATGCTGGCCAGCCGGGACCCGAACGCCGTGATGGCGGTGTCGGTGGATTACCTGATGCTGGTCGGCTACGTCTGCGGCGGCTGGCAAATGGCCCGCGCGGCTCAGGTGGCGAAAAACAAGCTGATGACTGGGCAAGATCCGGTGTTTCATGAAGCCAAGTTGATCACTTCCCGCTTCTACATGGAACATGTGCTGCCCAAAGCCAGCGCGCTGTTGCGTTCGGTCCAGCAGGGCGGCGTTTCGATCATGGCGTTGACCGAGGAGCAGTTTTAGCAGTTGCTAACGCATAATAACGTTCATAACCATTCACCCTCCGCTCCCACCGGGAGCGGAGGGTTTTTGTACTGCTTCTAAAACGCTTCGGCGTCCAGCCTCATCAATGCATCCGCGCCGGCTTCGATCCGGGCCAGATGGATCATGGTTTCCGGCAACACCTTATCCATGAAGAATTCGGCGCACACCAGCTTGTTCTGGTAGAACCGGCGGTCAAAGCTGTCGTCGTCCGGGTTGGAAAGCTGGTTCGCACAAATACGCGCGACTTGCGCCCATTGGTAACCCAGCGCCACCAGCGCCACCATGTATAGATAATCCATCGACACCGCACCGCCATTATCCGGGTTGGAGATGGCGTGGCGCATCAGCCACTGGGTCGCGGTAACCAATCTTTCCAGCGCCTCGGTCAGCGGTTTAATGAAGGGTGACAGCGCCGCGTTATCCTCATACTTCTCGCAGAAACCGCCGACAATAGCGAAGAAAAACTGAATCGCCCGGCCTTTATTGGCCGGCAGCTTCCGCCCCACCAGATCCAGCGCCTGAATGCCGTTGGCGCCTTCGTAAATCTGCGTGATGCGGGCGTCGCGCACGAACTGCTCCATGCCCCATTGCGCGATGTAGCCATGACCGCCGAAGCATTGCAGGCACAGATTCGTAGCGGCGAAGCCGGTATCGGTGAAATAGGTTTTCATCACCGGCGTCAGCAGACCCAGCAAATCCTCAGCTTTGCGTCGCGTCTCGGGATCGGGATGCTTGCGGGTGATGTCCACCTGCAAGCCGGCCCAGTAGGCCAGCGCTCGCGCGCCTTCCTGGAAGACGCGGACAGTCAT
>JAGRHM010000053.1:2973-3298 GCA_020445005.1 Candidatus Competibacteraceae bacterium
TCATCATGATGAACATGGTTCTGAGGCCCTTGTGTTCTTCGCCGAGCAGATAACCAACCGCTCCATCGTAATTCATGACGCAAGTGGCGTTGCCGTGGATGCCCATTTTCTCCTCCAGCGCACCGCAACTCACCGCGTTACGGTCGCCGAGGCTGCCATCGGGATGGACCAGGAATTTGGGGACAATAAACAGGCTGATGCCCTTAACCCCGTCCGGGCCGCCGGGAATGCGGGCCAGCACCAGATGGATGATATTTTCCGCCAGATCGTGCTCGCCGGCGGAGATGAAGATCTTCAGTCCCGAGATCTTGTAGGAGCCGTCGCC
>JAGRHM010000054.1 GCA_020445005.1 Candidatus Competibacteraceae bacterium
TTGCCGCAAACCGGTGATTGCAGCAGTCGCCGGCTATGCGCTGGGCGGCGGTTGCGAGTTGGCGATGATGTGCGATTTCATTCTGGCGGCGGACACTGCCAAGTTTGGTCAGCCTGAAATCAAGCTGGGCATCCTGCCTGGCGCTGGGGGCACCCAGCGTCTGACCCGACTGGTGGGTAAGTCCAAGGCGATGGAGCTTTGCCTGACCGGGCGCATGATGGATGTTGAGGAAGCCGAGCGCGCTGGACTGGTCAGCCGGATCGTGCCGGTGGCTGAATTGATCGAGGAGGCGACCAAAACCGCTGAGACCATTGCAGGCTATTCCCTGCCTGCGGTGATGATGACCAAGGAATGCGTCAACCGCTCCTATGAAACGAGTCTGGCGGAGGGGTTGTTGTTCGAGCGCCGGACCTTCCACGCGGTATTTGCGACTGAAGATCAAAAGGAAGGCATGGAGGCGTTCGCCGGTAAACGCGCGGCGGAATTCAAGCACCTCTAAGGCGCTGAAGAGATCGATCCGGCCAGCGGCGCATTGTGGAATGGGTTGACCGGATCGTTGATTAAATCCACTATGTTTGCTGTTGTTAATGTCTGGCGCTTTTTGATCGCCAGGAACTCGTGTCGTTAAAATCTAGAAGGAATAGACGATGGAAATCAAAAAAGTTGGCGTGATGGGTTGTGGGGCGATGGGATTGGGTGTAGCGCAGGTTTGCGCACAAGCGGGCATTCCGACGGTTGCGGTTAAAGCAACGCCGGGTTCAACAGACAAGATTCGGGCAGGACTGGAAAAATCGCTGGGCAAGATGGTCGAACGCGGCAAAATGACCGCCGAGAAAAAAGACGAAACCCTCAGCCTGTTGCAATTCACAACTCAGGAAGAAGAGGTTGCGGGTTGCGATTTGATCATTGAATCCATTATTGAAGATCTGGACACCAAGAAAGCGCTCTTTCAGCGGCTGGAGGGTATCGTCTCGCCACAGGCGTTGCTGACCACGAATACTTCGACGCTTTCGGTGACTGCAATGATGGCGGTCTGCAATCATCGTGACCGGGTGGCGGGCCTGCACTTCTTTAACCCGGCGCCCGTGATGAAACTGGTTGAGATCATTCACGGCTTTGAGACTTCCGATGACGCGATTGAAACACTCGATACGTTTTGCAAGAAACTGGGCAAGGACCCGGTTATTGTGCAAGACACGACGGGTTTTATCGTTAACCGCCTGCTAACGCCTTATATGCTGAGCGCTATCCGCCTCCTGGAGATGGGGACGGGCACGATTGGCGACATCGATCATGCCATGAAGTCAGGCGCCGGACATCCGATGGGGCCGTTTGAACTGGCTGATTACATCGGTTTGGATGTTGTGGAAGCCATGACGCTGAACATTTATCAGGACATGCATCAGCCCCATGTATCTTCGCCACATACTCTGACCCGGTTGGTCCAGCTCGGCTATCTGGGTCGCAAGACCGGCAAGGGTTTCTACGATTATTCAACCAAGCCGCCGATGCCGAATCCGGCGCTGCGTCATCCGGTCGCCTAATGCGTTATAGCGATCCTGGATAAGTTGTCGATTCGCTGGTCAAATCAACCTGGCGCTTCGCACCCCTCCTCAGATTATCGAAGGAGGGGGATTTGCACTTGCTTCTTAGCGAACAGCTAGCAACTGCTTTTCCAGATAGTGGATATCCGTGCCGCCATCCAGGAAACGGGCGTCACTGAGAATGCGCCGGTGCAGGGGCGCGTTGGTCTTGATGCCATCCACTACCAGTTCGGCCAGCGCCCCGCGCATCCGGGCAATGGCCGCCTCGCGTGTTTCGCCATGCGCGATCAGTTTACCGATCATCGAGTCGTAGTTCGGCGGCACCCGATAGCCGTTATAAATGTGGGAGTCTACGCGGATACCTGGCCCGCCGGGCGCGTGGTACTGGGTAATGGTTCCCGGCGATGGAGTGAACAAATCCGGATCTTCCGCATTTAGTCGACATTCCAGAGCATGTCCCCGGACATGAATTTCGTCCTGATGGTAGCTTAATGGCTGACCGGCGGCGATGCGCAATTGCTCTTTGACGATATCTACCCCGGTGATCCACTCGGTAACGGGATGCTCGACCTGTACGCGGGTGTTCATCTCGATGAAATAGAACTCGCCGTCCTGATACAAGAATTCAAAAGTGCCTGCGCCACGGTAGCCGATGCGTTGACAGGCGTCGACGCAAATGCTGCCAATCCTACGACGCTGCACGGTGCTGATGCCCGGCGCTGGCGCTTCCTCGATGACTTTTTGGTGGCGACGTTGCATAGAGCAATCGCGCTCACCAAGATGAATCGCATGGCCATGGGTGTCAGACAGCACCTGAATTTCGATATGGCGGGGATGATCCAGATATTTTTCCATATAAACCGTTGGATTCCCAAACGCCGCATTGGCCTCGCTACGAGTCAGGTCAAGCGTCGTCAGCAACGCTGCTTCGCTATGCACGACGCGCATCCCGCGCCCGCCGCCGCCGCCCGCCGCCTTGATAATGACCGGATAACCAATCTCGCGAGCGATTCGCAGCGTACTCTGGTCATCATCGTTTAGCGATCCGCTGGAACCGGGTACGCAAGGTACGCCGGCTTCCTGCATCGCCCGAATCGCGGATACCTTGTCACCCATCAGGCGGATAGTGTCCGGGCGGGGGCCGATAAAAATGAAGCCGCTTTGTTCGACCCGTTCGGCGAAATCGGCGTTCTCAGACAGGAAACCGTAACCGGGATGGATGGCCACCGCGTCGGTGACCTCAGCGGCGCTGATGATCGCCGGCATGTTCAGATAGCTTTCAGCCGCCGGCGGCGGACCAATACAGACCGTTTCATCGGCTAACCGGACATGCTTGAGGTCGCGATCCACGGTGGAATGCAGGGCTACAGTGCGGATGCCCAGTTCCCGACAGGCCCGCAGGATGCGCAGGGCGATTTCACCCCGATTGGCGATGACCACTTTTTCGAGCATGGCGGTCGGGCTATTCGATAATCAGCAACGGTTGATCGTATTCGACTGGTTGGCCGTTTTCGACCAGCAGGCGGGTCACGACGCCCGCATGGTCGGCTTCGATCTGATTGAACATTTTCATGGCTTCAATGATACAGACCGGATCGCCGATGTTGACGTGTTGGCCGATTTCGATAAATGGTTTGGAGCCAGGGGAAGCCGAACGGTAGAAAGTGCCGACCATCGGCGCGTGCAGCACATGTCCCTTCAAGGTCTCTGTTTCGTTGGCCGGCGCGGCTGCGGGTGTGACTGGCGCCGGCATCGGTCCAGACGACGGTGGGCCATAGCCAGGCGTAGCCCACCCGGGCGGCACCATGATCATGGGCGCGCTGCTCGCGCTGCTTTGTGGGTGGCGACTGATGCGCACCGAATCCTCGCCTTCCTTGATTTCGATTTCGGCGATGCCCGAGGTTTCGAGCAATTCGATGAGTTTCTTGATCTTGCGAATATCCGTGGGCATGGCGAGAGTTACCGGTTCAGGGCGGCAAGGCGGCGGTCAGCAGCTTGTAAGGCTAATTCGTAGCCCTGAGGGCCCAGTCCACTGATTACGCCGACGGCGATGTCGGACAGATAGGAGTGATGGCGGAAAGACTCGCGGGCGAAGACATTCGAGAGATGGACTTCGATAAATGGGATGTTGACCCCGAGCAGCGCATCGCGCAACGCTACGCTGGTGTGGGTGAACGCAGCGGGGTTGATGATGATGAAGGCAACGCTCTCCTGGCGAGCGGCATGGATGCGATCCAGCAGCGCATGTTCAGCGTTGCTCTGGAAACAGATTAATTCATGCGATCCGATGTCTTTCGCCAGTTCCATACAGCGCTGCTCGATATCAGCCAGCGTGTCGGAACCGTAGAGTGCGGGTTCACGGGTTCCCAGCAAATTCAGATTGGGGCCGTTCAACAGCAGCAGTTTAGCCATAGGTGAAGCAGTAATCCTTGCCAATCAAAGCGCGCGATTTTGCATCAAGGCCGGTGGACTGTCCAGCGCGAAACCCGCCGAGCAGGATGAAAGGCGCAACGTGAATCTGCAATCAGCCCTCCGGAGTCGCTCGCAGCCAGAAGGTCACAGGTCCCTCATTGACCAAACCAACCCGCATGTGCGCGCCAAAGCGGCCGGTAGCAACCGGGATGTGCTGTTGAACGGCCTGGGCAACCAGATAATCAAATAACCGTTCGCCTTCTACGGGCGGCGCGGCCGAGGTAAAGCTGGGCCGCATCCCTTTACGTGTATCGGCCGCAAGGGTGAACTGCGGGACCAGCAACAGGCCGCCGCCGGTATCCCGCAAGCTCAGGTTCATTTTGCCTTCGGAGTCGGCGAATACCCGGTAGCCAAGCAATCGTTCCAGAAGACGGTCGGCCTGGCTCTCGCTATCACCGCGCTCAACGCCGACTAGTGTCAGCAATCCTGCACCGATCTCACCCACAATACGCCCGTCGACTTCGACGCGCGCCTCGCTGACCCGTTGCAACAAACCGATCATGCCAGTTGATCCGCGAAGTGCTCGGTAGCGGTGATCAGTTCATGCACGATTCCCGGTTCGCTGGCGGCGTGCCCAGCGGTCGGCACAATCCGTAGTTCCGCCTCTGGCCAAGTCTGATGCAACGCCCAGGCATTATCCAGCGGGCAAATCACGTCATAACGGCCATGAACGATAAAACCGGGAATATCGCGTAAGCGATGGGCGTCGCGCAGGAGCTGATTCGCTTCCATGAAGCAATGATGGGTGAAGTAATGGCATTCGATGCGCGCCAGACTCAGGGCGCGGTGAGCCTCGCTGAACTGTTCGACGACGGTTGGATTGCTTTCCAGGGTCAAAGTGGCGCCTTCCCAGGTCGACCAGGCTTTAGCAGCGCGCATTTGCTCCAACTCGTTGGAACTGGTCAATCGGCTGTAGTAGGCGCGAACCAGATCATAGCGCTCCGCCGCCGGAATCGGGGCGGTAAAATGCTCCCATAGATCCGGAAACAGGCGGCTAGCGCCTTCCTGGTAAAACCAGTGAATGTCCCAATCCCGGCACAGGAAGACGCCGCGCAGGATCAGTCCGAGTACACGCTCGGGATGGGTCTCGGCATAGGCCAGCGCCAGGGTTGATCCCCAGGAGCCGCCAAACACCACCCAGTGGTCGATACGCAAATGTTCACGCAGCCTTTCAATGTCTGCGATCAGATGTCCGGTCGTATTGTTGCGTAACTCGGCATGCGGGCTGGACCGGCCGCTGCCGCGCTGGTCGAACAGGACGATGTGATAACGATGTGGATCGAAGAAGCGCCGATGCATCGGTTCGCAGCCCGCGCCCGGGCCGCCATGCAAGAACAAGACGGGCAACCCTTCAGAAACGCCGCATTCCTCGACGTAGAGCGTGTGCAGATTGTCAACCGCCAAGTGCTGCGTAGCGTAGGGTTTGATGTCGGGAAACAGGACGCGCATGAAGACTCCAGTTTAGAAACTATACGAAAAATCCGTAGCCGGGATGCAGGCCGTCAGGCTGAAATCCAGGGCTTTCCCGGATTCCGCTACGCTCCATCCGGGCTACACTCGTTTTTAATTCACAGAATGTAATCGACGACGGCGTCGAGATCATCAAACACGCGCCCGCCGTGAGGTTCGACCTTGGGTTCATCGCCGGGACGGTATTTGCCGGTTCGCACCAGCGCGCCGCGCAACCCGGCGGCCAATGCGCCACACACATCCATTTCCGCGTCATCACCCACCATCAACACATCATGCGGCGGCAGGCCCAGGCTGTTCACCGCCGCCAGGAAAAACTCGGTCGACGGCTTGCCCAACACCACCGCTTCCAGTTCGGCGGCATATTCCAGCGCCGCCATGAAGGGACCTATATCCAGGCTCAGGTCGTTGCCTTCCCGAAAATAACGGTTGGAACCCATCGCCAGCAAAGGGACGCCGTCTAGCAGCAATCGAAAGCACTGATTAAGCGCTGCATAGGTAAAGCCGGGACCGGCATCGCCCAGTAGCACCGCGCCGGGCGCTGGCCCAAGCAGGTCAGCGAACTCGCCCTGGATAGCGGGATGAACCAGTAAGTGTGGACTCAATTGACGAGCGATTAGATAGTTGCGGGCGGCGACCACCGGAGTGAACAGGTGTTCGATCTCGACTTCCAGCCCCATGCGCGTCAATCGGTCGACGATGGCGTCGCGGGTTAATCGGGTGCTGTTGGTAATGAAACGCATCGGAATACCGGCAGCCTGCAAGCTCAACAGGGCTTCGCGGGAGCCGGGCAAGGGATAGTCGCCGATGTACAACACACCTTCGAGATCAAACAGGGCGCCGTGGATCATGTCTTTCTCATGGGATTGGATTCGTAACCACGCCGCACGGACCGCGGGGGCTACCATTTTCATGAGTATAGAAGGCAATTGCGCAAGGAAGACTGGAATTGTCAATTAATCGATTAAGCCGCTGCGCCCATAGCCCGCGCCCGGTGACTGCGGGTTGCGCATTCAGTGGCAACCGCATCAGCATTGTACTGGGCGCTGAATTCCGGCCAACCGGCCGCATGCTGTTCAACAAGCCTGGTCAGGGCGGTAATGTGGTCGGATGCATCGTTGAGAGCCGGCAGATAACGGTAACGCTCGCCGCCGGCGTCGAGAAAGGTCTGGCGATTTTCCATGGCGATTTCTTCCAGGGTTTCCAGACAATCCGCAGCGAAGCCTGGGCACACCACGTCCACGCTCTTGACGCCGACTTTCGCCCAGTCCGTCAACAGTGTGCTGGTGTAGGGTTGTAACCATTCGGCGCGGCCAAAGCGGGATTGGAAAGCGACAGCCCACTGCTCTGGCGTCAGCTCCAGCCGTTCAGCCACCAGACGAGCGGTCTTGTGGCACTGGCAGTGATAGGGATCGCCGGCCAGCAGATTGCGCTTGGGCAAGCCGTGGAAGGAAAACAGCAGCCGTTCGCCAGACTGTTCGGCGCGGTCGGCCCGGATATGAGCGGCTAGCACATCGAGATAGCCGGGATCATCGTGATATTGCGCAATAAAGCGCAGTTCCGGCAACCAACGCCAAGTGCGCAATTCGTTAGTGACGGCATCGAAAGTCGAGGCCGTGGTCGCGGCGGAATAGTGCGGGTAAAGGGGTAGCACCAGTAACCGTTCAGCGCCAGCGGCCTGTAGCTCAGCCAAAGCGGAGGCAATAGAGGGCTGGCCGTAGCGCATGCCTAGCGCAACCCGCACCGGACCGAGGCAGCGCCCAGTCAGGCTCTCGGCCAGCGCCGCTGCCTGCCGGCGACTGATGGCCAGTAAGGGTGAACCTTCCGAAGTCCAAATCATCGCGTATTTGCGCGCGGATTGAGCGGGACGGATGCGGAGAATAATGCCATGCAGGATCAACCACCATAGAGGCCGGGGTATTTCCACCACCCGTGAATCCCAGAGAAATTCTGCCAGGTACCGGCGTAGGGCGGATGGTGTAGGGGCATCGGGCGTACCAAGGTTAGCTAGTAATATTCCGGCGCCCGCCGGTCGATCATGGGTGAAGGTCGGGGTCATGGTGGATTTCATCATGGCGCTGTAGCGTCTCGCAGTCTTAGGGGTTGGATGCCTATAATGAAGCCAATCGATTACTGGAGGTTCCCTTACCATGCGGGGTGTGTTTCTCGATCGGGATTCGCTGGACTCCGGCGATCTTGACTTTGGCAACCTGAACCGGGTCTTACCGGAACTGCATTGTTACTCCGCGACGGCTGCTGATGAAGTCGCGGAGCGCATTGCCGACGCTGAAGTCGTGATTAGCAATAAAGTGCAACTGGATGCTGCTACGTTGGAACAGGCCCGCCGCCTGAAACTGATCTGCGTGGCCGCGACTGGGGTGAACAATATTGATTTGGAGGCGGCGGCGCGACGCGGTCTAACGGTCTGCAATTGTCGCGGCTATGGCACGGCCTCGGTCGTTCAGCATGTCTTCGCGCTGTTGCTGAGCTTGATGACCCGCTTGCCCGAGTACCGTCAGGCGGTGCGCGAGGGGCGCTGGCAACAGGCGCGTCAGTTCTGCTTGCTGGATTATCCCATCCGCGAGTTGGCGGGTAAAACGCTGGGCATCGTCGGTTACGGCGAACTGGGACAAGGCGTGGCGCGCGTTGCGGAAGTCTTTGGGATGAAGGTATTGGTTGCGCAGCGCCCCGGCGCTGTTGAGGAACAGGAAGGCCGGATTCCCTTGCCGATTCTGCTGCCGCAAGTGGACGTACTCAGCCTGCATTGTCCGCTGACTTCAGAAACCCGGGGGTTGATTGGCGCTTGGGAGCTGGCACTAATGAAGCGCGACGCCATCCTGATCAACACGGCGCGTGGCGGGTTGGTGGATGAAACGCTGTTGGCTAATGCATTGCGCCAAGGCGCGTTGGGCGGCGCGGGTGTGGATGTATTGAGTCTGGAGCCGCCTGTCAATGGTAATCCGCTGCTGGCGCTGGACATTCCCAACCTGATCGTTACCCCGCATAGCGCCTGGGGCAGCCGCGAATCCCGCCAGCGCATGGTCGAGCAGTTGGCGGAGAATATCCAGGGTTGGCTGGATGGGAAATCGGTGCGGGTTGTGACATAATTTTTTTATAATCAATGCTTATTGTTCCAACACCGGTGCTAAAAACCGCCCGGTATGACTCGTCGGATGGGCCGCCACCTGTTCCGGCGTCCCCGCCGCTACGATTTCCCCGCCACTCCCGCCGCCTTCCGGCCCGAGATCGATGATCCAGTCGGCGGTTTTAATCACATCGAGGTTATGCTCGATCACCACGATGGTATTCCCCCGATCCCGCAGTTCATGCAGCACCTTCAAGAGTTGCTCAATGTCATGGAAGTGCAAGCCGGTCGTTGGCTCGTCCAGAATATACAGGGTCTGGCCAGTATCGCGTTTCGATAACTCGCGGGCCAGCTTCACTCGCTGCGCCTCGCCGCCGGACAGTGTAGTCGCATTCTGGCCCAGTTTGATATAGCTCAATCCCACCTCCACCAGCGTTCGCAGCTTGCGCGCCACTGTCGGCACGGTCTGATAGAAATCCAGCGCCTCCTCGACGGTCATGTCCAGCACGTCATGAATGTTGCGGCCCTTGTAGCGAATATCCAGCGTTTCCCGGTTATAGCGCTGGCCTTTGCACTGGTCGCAGGGCACATACAGGTCGGGGAGAAAATGCATCGCTACCTGAATGACGCCATCGCCCTCGCAAGCTTCGCAACGACCGCCCTTGACGTTGAAGCTGAACCGGCCCGGCTTGTAACCGCGCGCCCTCGATTCCGGGACACCAGCGAACAACTCGCGAATCGGGGTGAACAGCCCAGTATACGTGGCTGGATTGGAACGTGGGGTGCGGCCAATCGGACTTTGGTCGATGTTGACCACCTTGTCTAACTGTTCCAGACCCAGCAGATCGCGGCATGGTGCCGGTGATTCGTTGGCGTTGTTCAAATCGCGGGCAGCGTAGCGGTACAACGTGTCGTTGATCAGGGTTGATTTGCCGGAGCCGGACACGCCGGTCACACAGGTCAGCAATCCGATGGGAATCTCTACATGCAGATTTTTTAGATTGTTGCCGCGGGCTTCGATGATGCGTAATACCCGATTCGGATCGAAAGGCGTGCGCTGTTTTGGCGTTGCAATCCGGCGCTGGCCGCTTAAATACGCGCCGGTGAGCGACTCGGGATGGGTCATGATATTAGCGAGCGTTCCTTGCGCTACGACGCGGCCACCGTGAACGCCCGCGCCCGGTCCCATATCAACGACCTGATCGGCGGTGCGGATCGCCTCTTCATCGTGTTCCACCACGATCACGGTATTACCCAGGTCACGTAACCGCAACAGGCTGGCCAGCAGGCGGGCGTTATCGCGTTGATGCAGCCCAATCGACGGCTCATCCAGTACATAAAGAACCCCGACCAGTCCCGCGCCGATTTGCGAAGCCAGCCGAATCCGTTGCGCCTCGCCGCCGGACAGGGTGTCGGCGCTGCGCTCCAGACTCAGATAGTCCAATCCGACATTAACCAGGAAATTCAGTCGTTCGCCGATCTCCTTAACCACTTTGGCAGCGATTTCCCCGCGCCGGCCTGGCAAGCTTAGTTTCGTGAAAAATTCACGGGTCGCGCCGATCGGCCAGCTCACAATCTCGGGCAAACCCTGTCCAGCGACAAACACATGTCGGGCGGAGCGGGTCAAGCGTGCGCCTTGACAGGAGGGGCAAGGACGGTTGTTCATATACCGCGCCAGTATCTCGCGCACCATGTTTGAATCGGTTTCCCGGTAGCGGCGCTCCATTGCCGGCAACACCCCGGCAAACGGCTGCCGGCGGGTGAAAGACTCACCCCGATGATTGACATAGGCCAGTTCAACGATGTCCTCACCGCTCCCGTAGAGCAGGAGTTGGCGGATGTCCTCCGGCAAGCGCTGAAACGGCTGTTCCGGGTCAAAACCATAATGCCGCGCCAAGCCTTCAATCAGACGAAAGTGATACTGATTATCACGACTCCAGTCATACACTGCGCCCTCCGCCAGGCTCAGATGGGGATGCATCACTACCCGTTCAGGATCGAAGAACGGCTTGACTCCCAGACCGTCGCACTCCGGGCAAGCGCCGACCGGATTGTTGAAAGAAAAGAGTCGGGGTTCCAACTCGCCCAGGCTATACCCGCACAGTGGGCAGGCATAGCCAGACGAAAACAACAACTCTGCTCGCTCTGGTTCATCTAGGAACGTTACCCGTGCAACGCCTTCTCCCAGACGCAGCGCCGTCTCAAATGACTCCGCCAACCGCTGGGCCAGGTCGTCGCGCACCTTGAACCGATCCACCACGATCTCAATCGTGTGCTTGCGGCGTAGATCCAGCGGCGGCGGGCTGTCCAGTTCCGCGACTTCGCCATCGATACGGGCGCGGATGAAGCCTTGGGCGCGTAATTCCTGCAATAGCTTGACATGCTCACCCTTGCGTTCCTTGACCACCGGCGCCAGCAGCATCAGGCGCTGACCCTCCGGTAGCGCCAACACCTGATCCACCATCTGGCTCACTGTTTGCGCGTCCAGGTCAATACCATGATCCGGGCAGCGTGGAATCCCAGCCCGCGCGTAGAGTAGGCGCAGATAGTCGTAAATCTCGGTGATGGTGCCGACCGTGGAGCGCGGGTTATGCGAAGTGGATTTCTGCTCAATGGAAATCGCTGGCGACAGGCCCTCGATGTGATCCACATCCGGCTTTTCCATCAACGACAAGAATTGCCGGGCGTAGGCCGACAGGGATTCCACATAACGGCGCTGGCCCTCGGCGTAGAGCGTGTCAAACGCCAGCGAGGACTTGCCGGAACCGGACAGGCCAGTGATCACGATCAGCCGGTCACGGGGCAGGTCGAGATCAATATTTTGCAAATTATGGGTGCGTGCGCCGCGAATTTTGATGATGTCCATGAACTGGGAGTCTCAGTTGCTTCGTGTGACCAACGAGCTGTCTTCGACAGGACTCTGTCAAAGAAGAAGACGCAGTAATGAATGCTTCCGAACCCTTTCTTCATTCGGCTACTTTCGACAAGGCGTTCAACGTGTCGCCTCCCAACAGGGCGCGAGTTGAGCGTCCGAGTGCGCGTAGCGAATGGCCTGACTGCATTGTTAGCTGTGCCTCTCAAGCTTAAAGCTCAGCGATTTCTTTACCGCAGGCCATTCTGACTCAATGATCGAAAAAACAACTGTATCTCTATAAATGCCATCTACGCCAATTTGATGATTTCGCAGAACGCCATCCTGTTTTGCACCCAGTTTTGCAATTGCCTTCCGCGACGCATGATTATGCCAGTGAGTGCGGAATTCAACGGCAATTGCCTGAAGCTGCTCGAACGCATAGGCAAGAAGCAGCAGTTTGCATTCAGTATTGACGCCGGTTCGTTGAAAGCGCGAGGCGTACCAGGTACTACCGATTTCCAGACGGCGATGCACCGGCTTAGCATTCAAGTACCGCGTAGAGCCGATGATTTGTCTTGTGGAGTTTTCGATCACGACAAATGCCAAGGCACGTCCAGCCTCGTTTTCGTTAAGAGCAAAAGCAATGTGCTCTTCGATGTTGTTTGGAGACGGGACACCCGTGTACCACAACTCCCACAGACACCCATCTGAAGCCGCTTCGACAAGGGCATCTCTGTGGCTTAGACGCAACGGCGCAAGGGTCACTTGCCGACCCGTTAATTCAATATCGCGAAGCCACTTGCTCAATGGTAAGAAATCCTTCCTTTTTAAAAGCTAACGATCTGCTTCATCTGCCCCGCATAGCGGGGGCAGGTGCAAGCCCCAGTCAGGCTGTTTGTGCCAATTAGGCAATAAATTTATCGTACTCAGTATGGCTACCTATCCATATCCACTGGATTCCATCTGGAGCATCAATGCCAATCGCTCGGTAATGTTTCCCTACCCGCACTGACTATAGTTCTTCAATACGCTTAAGTTGTAATGAAGGATAACGTTGATTTTCCTTTATTAATTCATAATTTTTGTCGGCTAACTCTCGAACTTCGGCAGGAAGCCTCCAGTACATTTCCCAGAAATCTGATGAAGTGTAGTGCCTCACAGTTCACGCGCCTTACCTTGAGAAAATTCGGCCTTGGCTTTTTCAATAAGTTTATTAAATTTTCCGGCCTTAAAATCCGCACTGATTTTTTGATCCCAAAGTTCATTTTCAAGCTCAAGGAATCAGTCTCGAAGCTTTAAGAAATCTTCATCAGGCAAATTGCGAATACGTACTTGAAGTTCTTCAACTTGAGTCATATGTTAATAACTCCTTTAACACAGTTTTCGGTACAACGGCCAGTTAAAAGATACTACATATTGTATTATAAAAAATATCATTCACAAAATATGGCATTACCTCACGGGGACGGGTCGTTGCCCGGTTATTGCCTGAAGACGATCAGGTTGCAGCGGCCCGGCGATGGCTTGATGCATTACAGGGTCAAGTTTATTTGGGTGATGTTGAGAGCCCATCCGGGGAGGAATGGAATACCGAAAAAGGTCTTCCGTGACACTTAGGCGCTCGTGTTCTGGGCGCTCGTGTTTTCGCCACATGCATGCAGGGACTGGATGGTTGTACCTAACGAAATCAATCTTGGGGATAGGGTCCAAGCAATCTCTCACCGTTGAAATGAATCAAGTGCGACGGGGCGTCAGCGACCCATACTTCAGTTTCCCAAGCAATGTCTGCCAGATAGCGCGCCATCACGTTACGGGATGGAAAGGCGGTCACATAGACCAGACCTGCCGAGGCGCTCGCGAACAGTCGGGTGAGTTCATCATGGCGCTTGCCATCGACAGGACCGTGGCTGGTCACGGACTCGATAAGAAACAACCAGTTTCGCCGAGGATCATGGAGCACCACGTCCGGCATTTTACCGTGAGCATCAACAGTTACACCTAAACTGGCCAGTCGCGCCTTGTCAAAATACCCCCATTTTTCACCCGTGTCGCCAGCATAGATCAGAATACCGCCGGGTACGAAGCAAGGGCCGAATTTTTCAACAATATCCTTGATCAGGTGGCTATGCTCGCCGGGACTGATCTGGATTGTTTGATCAGGAGCAATCTGGATGGGGATACGGTTGAAATTTCGCTCTCTTGCATAACGTTCCGCCAAGGTTTCCTGCACTGACAGATAATCTGCAAGGTGATGATCCCATGCGGATGCACCATATTTTCTAATCGTTTCCAACACCTTTGGCGCGATTTGGTAAACTGTCTTCGGACTATTGGTGGGACGGGCAGGATGATCAGGGTTGTAAAGCGCAATTCCAGCATCAACAAGTTGATGCATCGTTTGGCGACGGAAAGTTTCCCGTGTGTTTGGCGCGTAGGCTTTGCCATAATGTTTACGACTGAAATTCATCATTGGGGTAATGCCCACTAACGGGTTCTCAGCTTCAGACCAGGTTTTTTGTGGCGTCAGGTTCAGTAAAGCCAACAGGCAAAGCGCGGACCGCTCATTCTGCTGAGCGCGCGGCAACCCCAGTGCAGACAGAATTTGCAGGGCATCGTCGATGTTCTGGTATTCGCTCATAGCGTCAGGCTTGCCAGCTTCTGGTCAATCTGTGTCTGGGTCAAAATGGTTTGGTCTTTTGCCCACTTCCCTAGAGTCATAAGAATCTCTCGGCTTGGATATTTGATTGAGCGTAAATCCGTTGCATTTACCTGAGTATGGCCGTTGAAGCGCCGAAAAGAATGATCAACCGCCGTTGAGTTCAGGAACAGAGACAAACCATGCGCCATTTCTTCCGACAGTCCGCTTCTGGCGTGGTGGAAGACATTAAGATGATTCTCAAATCCTATTAAATTTGTATCAAATTCATCAGGTTTTAGAATGGTCGCCACAACTCTCCGGGGTTCCTCCTTTGAAGAAAACCGGCGCACAATCGTATAAAACCCTGATGGATACAGCCATTTTTCTGTTTCCGGATGGAGCATTAAGGCATTGGGTTTTTTTATCCCCAACTTTGGCCATTTTATCGATGGCTGCTCAAAGTGGGTTGGATAGATCAAAGGGACGGTGCCCGTTTCCGGCATGGCGCGTAGATGGGCTTTGACTCTGAAATCAACGACCGGGCCTGTTGAAACTTCAACGCCAATATCCGCCAAGGAACAACCAAAAATGGGAAATAATTTAACTGTTTCACCCGCGGACTTTATTGGGGCAGGAATATGAATAAACCGTTCTGGATCGTCGCGAGAAACGATTTGATGAAACGGGTAAACACAAGTTTTATAATCTATGAAATTGTTATCGCTGGATGTAGAAACGATTACATCACCCTGCGCTTGGCCACGTTCAAGAAAAATGATGATATTTTCCTGTAAAACGCCGTCCTCCTTAAAAACCTGATTGCGTGTGTTAAAAAGATGAATGTGTCGAATTGCCGTATGGCGTAACATCATTTCACGAAAAGATCGATAATAGGGTCCATTGCAAAAACTCCGGGGAATAATCGCAATAATTTGTCCGCCAACTTCCATCGACAGTATGGTTAAGGCAACGAATGCTGAATAAAGATTAACCGTTTCAATGCCTATCCGGCGCAGCAGGAGGCGGTGCTGGGAATGACTGTTAATTTTCCGGTAAGGCGGATTCAGAATTGCGTGGGTAAAACACGATCCAGCATGAAATTGAATGGCATTCACTGCGCTTTCAATAAAATCATCCGGGCACAGGTTAATTTTTAACGCCAGATGATCCTGATAGTTGCCTAATTTTCTGCTCAACTCTTCCCGGAGGTTTTTGTCGATTTCGTAGGCAGTA
>JAGRHM010000055.1:0-268 GCA_020445005.1 Candidatus Competibacteraceae bacterium
TGCCGGTATGCCGCTGGATCGGGCGCTGACTATCCTGATCGGGGTTAGTGAAGATGAGCAGGCCCGTTCATTACTGGAGCGGGTGCAGGAAAAGGTGCGCGGCGGTTCCGCGTTGGCCGATGCGCTGGAAGCGCAGGGCGTATTCTCGCGCTTTTATCTGAACATGATTCGCGCTGGCGAAGCGGGCGGCGCCCTGGAAGTCGTGCTGAAGCGCCTGACTGAATTCCTGGAACGGTCGCAGGCGCTGCGGGAAACCGTGACCTCGGCG
>JAGRHM010000055.1:397-5478 GCA_020445005.1 Candidatus Competibacteraceae bacterium
ATCGCGGTCGGCGATGGTTTCCGGCATTACTGGTGGGTGGGCGTCCTGCTGATTTTCCTCGGGGTTGTCGGGTTGCGCCGGCAATTAAACCTGCCGGAGAATCGCATCCGCTGGGATCGCTGGTTGCTGCGTCTGCCTCTGGTGGGCGATTTAATCGGCAAGGTGGAAACCGCCCGATTGTCCCGGACCTTGGGAACCCTGCTGGGCAATGGCGTGTCGCTACTAAACGCGCTGGCCATTGTGCGGGAAACGCTGAGCAATCAGGTGATGGCGGCGGCGCTGGGCGAAGTCGCTGAACACGTCAAGACCGGGAGGGGATTGGCTGAGCCGTTGCAGGACGCCGGGAGTTTTCCCAAACTGGCGGTGCAGATGATCCGCGTCGGCGAGGAGACCGGCCAGTTGCAGGAAATGCTGATCCAGATTGCCGATACCTACGATGGAGAAGTGCAAACAGCGGTCAAGCGGCTTCTGACGCTGTTGGAGCCGGCCATGATTTTAGGGCTGGGCGTGATCATCGCCGGTATTATCATGTCGATTCTGGTCGCGATTCTCAGTTTGAACGAGTTGGCATTCTAGGGCTAAAGGCTAAAGGTAAAAGACCTTCATGCCTGATAACCGTGAGAAAGATTCTGATGAAAAATGAGATTGTGCGCCGCTCGCGCGGTTTCACCCTGATTGAATTACTGGTCGTGCTGGTGATCCTCGGGTTGCTGGCCGGATTGGTCGGTCCCCAGGTGATGAAATACCTGGGTGGCGCTAACACCAAGACCGCCAAGTTGCAAATCGAAGATTTCAGCACGGCGCTGGATGCGTTTCGCCTGGATATGGGGCGTTATCCGACAAGCAGCGAAGGTCTGGAAGCGCTGGTTGTTCAACCATCCGGCGCTACGCGCTGGAACGGTCCCTATCTGCGCAAAAACGTTCTTCCCAAGGATCCCTGGGGCAACGATTATCAGTACCGCTCGCCAGGACAGCATAGCGGCAGTGGTTTCGACCTTTATTCGCTGGGCGCGGATAACGCCGAGGGCGGCGATGGCGAGAACCAGGATGTAGTGAGCTGGTTGTAGAGGCAGGACAAAATCGGGTATGCAGCGGTAAGGCGTCAATCGTGCGGCAACAGGGTTTTACTTTAATGGAAGTGCTGGTGACGTTGGTGATTGGCGTGTTGCTGGTGGCCTTGGCTCCGCCGTTGCTGTCGGGCATGAGCGGTTCGACCGATCTGCGCGGCGCGGCGCGACAATTGGCGGCTGGATTACGCAATGCCCGTAATGATGCCATCACCCGGCAGCATGAGGCGGTTTTGACGCTGGATCTGGCTGAGCATCGCTTTGCGGTCAGCGGAGATGCGCGCCAGGTTGCTTTGCCCGACAGCGTCGCTCTCCATCTGTATACCGCTCAATCCGAATTG
The DNA here is from genome assembly GCA_020445005.1 of Candidatus Competibacteraceae bacterium. GTDB lineage: Bacteria > Pseudomonadota > Gammaproteobacteria > Competibacterales > Competibacteraceae > UBA2383. The sequence goes on from JAGRHM010000055.1 coordinate 1,806, forward strand.
CTCGATGGTGAGAAGGGCGGTATCCGTTTTTTCCCGGATGGCAGCTCCACCGGCGGCGCGATCACAGTAAGCAGTCCCAAACTGGCCTATCGGATTAATGTCGACTGGTTGACCGGCGCGGTCGCCATCGTGGAAGAGGATGTGCGCCCGTGATGTATTCTGCATTCCCTCTGCTGGATAAGGAGGGGCAGCGCGCAACGTTGAGGTGGTTTGAACAGGGTTTTTCGCTGCTGGAAGTGCTGGTGGCTTTCGCGATTCTCAGTATTTCCCTGGGCGTATTGTTGCAAGTCTTCGCCACCGGTTTGCGCAACGCCGGCATTGCCGATGACTATACCCGAGCGGTCCTGTACGCCGAATCGATCCTGGCTGCTTTTGGTCGTGAGGCCCCACTGGTTGAAGGTGAACAGAGCGGACCGGTGAATGAGCAATTTTCCTGGCGAAGCGCGGTAAGCGTTTATACCGAGGGAATGCCGGATTCTGAACAACCTCGGGTTCGGGCCTACCAGATCAGAGTCGAGGTGTATTGGCCAGGATTGCTCCAGGATCGTTCCGTGGTGTTGGAAACTCTGCGGTTGGCGCCAGTTGCGTCGCCAGGCGGAGGCTAAGAACAGTGGCCGCTCGCCGCTTGCCGCTTGTCGATCGCCATAATGGCTTCACCCTGCTGGAGCTGGTCGTTGCTATTACCTTGATGGGGTTGGTGCTGGTAGTGCTCTACAGTGGTTTGCGACTGGGCCTCAATGGCTGGGACAGCGGCGAACGTCGCGCCGAGGCCACGAACCGGTTGCGATTAGCGCACGAGTTTTTGCGCCGACAATTGACCCAGTCGCTCACCCTTTATCAAATCAATGAAAGGCAGGAACGGCAAGTTGCCTTCGCCGGACAAGCAAATGGGATCGAGTTCGTTGCGCCCATGTTGGCGCAACTGGGGCAGGGAGGGTTATATGGGATACGGATCGGACTGAGCGATGGCCGGTTATGGGTACGTTGGCGTCCCTATTCGCCGGCCCAGGCGGAGGCGGTTGAGGAGCGTGAAACGGTGCTGCTGGAAGGAGTCGCTAGTATGGAGTGGGCGTATTTCGGTCCCGAGCGGGACTATGGCGCAGATCCGCCGCGCTGGTATTCCGCCTGGCCCAGCACCGAGCGGCGTCCCTTGCTGGTGCGGCTTAATTTGAGCCTGCAGGGTGATGTCTGGCCCGATCTGGTCGTCGCGCTGACCGAAGGGCAACCGCGATGACCCGGTGGCGTGGCTATCCTTCCCACCGTGGCATGGTGCTAGTGATTGTACTCTGGATCATTACCTTGCTGGCGGTGATGGCGGGTAGTTTCGCCTATTCGATGCGGGTTGAAACGCGGCTGGCAACCAGCGCCGTCGAGCGCGCGCAAGCCCGGGCGCTCATTGAGGCGGGAGTCGCTTACGCGCTGGCCTGGCGGCTGGATTCACAAGCCCAGCAACAATGGCCGGCGAATGGCGATCTGCATGAGTGGGCGTTCGGCGGGGGACGAATGCGCGTCCGCGTTGAAGACGCAGCCGGCCGAATCAGCCTGAACAATGCCGATCCTCGGTTGCTACGCCAGACCCTGCTGGGAATCGGCATGGCCGAGGCCGATGTCGACCATGCCGTTGCGGCGATCGAAGATTGGCGCGATCCCGACGATCAAACGCGACCTGGTGGCGCGGAAAGTGCGGAATATAGCGCCCTCGGCCAGCCTGGACCCCGCAACGCGCCGTTCGAGAGCGTTGACGAATTGCAACAGGTTCTGGGGTTCAATCGGGAAATCGCCCAGCGCCTTGCTGAAGTGGCTACCGTTGAAACCCGGATTTCCGGTATTAATCCAGCACTGGCCTCTTTCGCGGTACTGCGCGTGGTGACGGGACTGGATGAGTCGGCGATCGCTGATTACATCAGCGCCCGCGCTCAGGCGGCCCGCGAAGGTTTACCGCCTCCGGCCCCGCCCTCCAGCGAGAATCCGGCTTTCTTCTCGGGTGGCCAGTCAGGCATTTATCATATCGCCGTCGCTGCGGAGACCGGAGATGGAACGACGGTAAGCGCAGAAGTTGTTGTTTCATCGCGTAATACGCCCCAGGGACAGGCCGTGCGTTGGCTGTCCTGGCGATTCGATCGCTAAAAAACAATGAAGCCTCTATCAAGCAAAACGCTGATTTTACCTAATGCTTCCGCATGGAGTCTGTCCGCCGCCTGGCGCTGGTGGCGCGAGGGCCTGTTAGGCTGGCTGCCGGCGAGGATGCGCCGGAAACTTGCCGGGACTCCGCGGCGTCTGATCATTAAACCGGAACCCGGTGGGCTGGCCATGTTCCGGCAGGAAGAAGGCGATCCGGAAGCGTTGACTCAGCAATCCTGGGAAGCGCTGAATCGTGATGCGTGGCGCAAGCTGATCCGCGCCGAGCGCCCAACCGCGATTGTGTTGCGGATGCCGGCGGACCGGGCGCTGACGAGAGTCGTCATGTTGCCCATAGCCGCGGCGGCAAACCTGCGACAAGTACTGGGTTACGAGATGGATCGGTTAACCCCATTTGGCGCAAGCCAGTTATACTACGATGCTTTAATCCTGGAGCGTCAAGTCGAGCAGCGGCGGATTCGGGTAGAAATGTCGGCGTTGCCACGCACCGAGGTGGATGCCGCTCTGGAAACATTAGCTGGACTTGGCGTCATGCCGGATGTTGTGGACGTGACGAACGGACGGCCTGATATCAATCTGCTACCGGTTGAAAAACGGCCTCGCCGCGGCGTCTGGCCTCGTCGTTTGCGGAATATCCTGGTTATGTTCAGTCTGAGTCTGGCGCTGGCGGCGGCGATATTACCGCTATGGCAACAACGGGCATTGGTTATTCGCTTGCAAAAACAGGTGGATACTTTGCAAAAGGACTCTGGACAAATATTGACCTTGCGTGAGCAACTGCAAAAAGCTATTGATTCATCGAGGTTTCTTGTCGAAAAAAAGCGCAGCGCCCCACTGATGATCGAGTTAGTGCATGAATTGACTCGGCTCTTGCCGGATCATACCTGGTTGGAGCGCTTGCAGATCAAGGGCGATACTCTGCAACTGATCGGCCAGTCCGCCAGCGCGTCGACGTTGATCGGGGTGCTTGAGGAATCGAAATTGTTGGGGGGCGTAGCTTTTACCTCTCCGGTCACGAATGATCGTCGCACCAACAAGGAGCGCTTTGTGCTGGGCGCTCACGTCGCTGTGGAACCCTGATGAATCGCATATCCTCCCCTTCGCTGGGTCATCGCGTGGCTGCGCTATTGCTGCTGATTCTGGCGGCGGGCGCACTTTATGTTGGAGTGGTCGATCAGTTGTGGATAGGCCGGCATCGTCTTTACCAAACGAATATGGAACAGCTAGTCGATCGTTTGCACCATCTCGAACGGCTGGCTACTGCTCGTCCGAAACTGGAAGAAGCGATCCAGGCTATTCGCAATGATCAGCGCACAGCCGCGTACTTTCTTCCGCAAGCCGCCCCGCCGCTGGCTGCGGCGGATTTGCAGCAGCGCGTCAAGAGTCTGATCGAGGGATCGGGAGGCAACCTGTTGAGCGTTCAGGCTTTACCGGCGGTTGAAGAAGGGAGTATGGTGCGCGTAGCCGTCAGTGTAACGCTGCAAGGCAGCGTCGACACCTTGCAAAAAACCTTGTACGGTTTGGAATCGCAGTC
>JAGRHM010000056.1 GCA_020445005.1 Candidatus Competibacteraceae bacterium
CCGCCGTACTGGCGCGTGGTCGAGGCGTCGGCTTGAGTAAAAGGCTGGAACACCCGCGCCAGCGTCGCCGTATCCATGCCAATGCCGTTGTCGCGCACGGCCAGTTCGACCCAGACCTGGCCGCTTCCTTCGTTGGCCAATCGCGCCATCACCTCGACTTCCCCAGTGCGTTCCAGTCCACTGGAGAACTTGATGGCATTGCTGAGGAAGTTGGCAAGAATTTGACGGACCCGCAGGGCATCGCCTTCCAGGGCGCGGGGAATGTCCGCATCCACATCATGCCGCAGCGCCACCCTTTTCTGCCGGGCTGGTTCGGCGAGTGCGGCGCAGGTCTTCTCGACCAGGTCGGCAAAGACGAAAGGTTCGATGGAGAAGCTGAGTTTGCCGGCCTCGATCTTGGAGAAATCGAGAATGTCATTAAGAATGCCGAGCTGGGCCTGGGCAGAATCGCGGATGACCTGCATCATCCTGCGCTGTTCATCCGTCAGACGTGTGTTGAGCAGCACCTCGCTCATGCCGATCACGCCATTCATTGGGGTGCGAACTTCGTGCGACATGTTGGCGAGAAACTCGGATTTGGCCCGGCTCGCCGCTTCCGCGGCCTCCTTGGCTGCCAACAACTCCTGTTGCGCCTGCCGGCTTTCCGTAATGTCGTGGGTGATCTTGGCGAAGCCAATGAATTTGCCGGACCGGTCATGCACCGCGGTAATCGTGACATCGGCGTAAAAGCGTGAACCATCCTTGCGCACCCGCCAGCCGGTATCCTTAGCCTGACCCTCGTCTTTGGCCTGCTGGAGCAGCGTGTGCGGCTTGCCGGACAATACGCCCTCCTGGGGGTAAAACACCGTCATCGACTGTCCCAGAATTTCCTGATCCGTGTACCCCTTGATCCGCTCGGCGCCGGTGTTCCAGGATGTCACCCGGCCCTCCAGGTCGAGCAGGATGATGGCGTAATCCTTAATCTCATCCGTCATCAGGTGGAAACGCTCTTCGCTTTCTAGCAAAGACTGTCCCATCTGATACAAACGCCGCTCGAGGTTCAAGCTATACAACTGCCGCCAGAGCAGAAAGACGCTCAGTACGCAGGTCACCGCCAGCAGTCCAATAGCGTACTCTCGGGTCGTTTCGGCCTTTTCCAGATTGTTTAAGGTGCGTTGCGATATCTGCTCTTCAAACGTAGCGATCCCGCTCATGATCACGGCCTTGGCCTGATGGTAGGCGCGATCGGTCAGCATCTGGATAGCCCGCAGGCGCGCCGCCGGACTGGGGTCGGATTCGACCAGGGCCATCGCGGCGAATTCGGTCCGGGTCAGCAAGTCAGAGGCTTCTTTGGAGCGCTGTAATATCGCAAATTCCGACGCCATGATGCCGCTCTCGCGCATCAGATCCAGAAGCGCCGCGGGCGGACCGGACGGACGCGGTCGGCGATCATCCGGTCCCACCAAATCCCAGTAAACCCGGCCCAGGCCCACGGGCCGGGGGGCCTTGCCATCGCGGATGTCGAGTATTTCCTGAAAGTGCCGTTTGTAGATTGAGTTGCCGGTGACGATGTAGGTACGCACCATCCGGGTCAGGTCATCCGAGGTCTGGCGCAATTCACGCGCTAAGACGAGGGTGTTTTCCCGCTTGTTCTCTGTGATGACCAGGTTGTTCAGTGAATGCGCGTAATACAACGCCGACACGACAGCGCCAGTAAGGGCCAGCAGCAACAGCCAGGTATTGATGATGGGCGAACGCAATATCTCTGATGTAGAGGCGTGTTCAGCCATGTACCGCACCCCCTAATCCACTGCCATTAACTTAAAGCGGTACGCGGTGCGTACCCTACTTTTTGATGATCGGTGTAGGGTACGCATTGCGTACCTTTTGCCTCGTGTGAACTTCTCGAATTCTTGAGTTAATGGCAGTGACCCTCCTTAACCGGGATGCTGACGATGTCGCCACTGCTCATACCAATGGACCAATTCTTCGGCCGGTAACGGACGAGAAATAAAATAACCCTGGGCAATCTGGGTGTCGGTGGTGAGGAGAAAAGCCCAGTCCTCCTCGTCTTCGACGCCTTCGGCCACCACTTCCATGTGCAGTTGTTTGGCCATTTCGAGACTGCCGCCGAAGATAGCCCGGAGTCGTGCATCCTTACCGGCGTTACGGGTAAAACTTTGATCGATCTTGAGTTCATCGAACGGCAAATCACGCAGTTGCGCTAGAGATGAATGGCCGGTGCCAAAGTCGTCGATAGATAAACGAAAGCGCTTCAGACGGAGCCGGGTCAGTACATGCAAAGCCGTCGTAAAGTCTCGCATCAGCCGTCCCTCGGTGACCTCCAGGACGATGGCTTGCGGCGGCACGTTGTGGTTCGTGGCCTGCTCAATGACAAAATCGGCGAACGCCATGTCGGTCAAATCTTCCATCGAGACATTGACCGCTACCCGCAGAGTGAGGCCCTCGTCACGCCATAACTGCACTTGGCGGATCGATTCCTTCAACACGGCGCGCGTCAGGTCGCCGATAATCCCATTGGCCTCGGCAACCGGAATAAATTGGTCGGGGAATACTAGACCGTCCTCGGGGTGCTTCCAGCGCACAAGTGTTTCTACACCGATCCATTCGCCACTCGGTAGCGCCACCTTGGGCTGATAGTAGTTGACCAGTTCACCATTGGCGATGGCGCTGCGCAAAGTTGCGGCATCGTAGCTCTTGTAGGTCCTCTTTGCGGTGGGCAGCCTTGAGGGCGCCTGTCGCGCCCCGCATTGCCCGAGCAGGTCCGCCAAGCGTTGCGGCAAGGGCGGTTTTTGCACCGAACCCGTCACAAACAGATGGACCTCCTGGGCAAGTTTTTCTGTGGAGCGCAGCATCATTTCATCTTCGCCGCTGACCAGGATCAGGCAGCCCGAATATTGACGTTTCGCTAATTGCTCAACGAATTCAATACCATCCATGCCTGGCATATTGATGTCGAGCAGGATGGCATTCGGCTTGGCATTCGATGCGTCCAATGCGTCCAATGCGGATTCACCCGTTTCATAACAGGCAACATTGGAATACCCGATCTCTTCCAAAATACTGCTAATCAGGTCGTGCATGAACGTATCATCGTCGAGCAGCATGATCGAGAGCACAGGGACGCTGTCTACAGCGGGTTCAGGGAGCCATTGACCGAGGGCCGCCTGCAAATCCGGCAGCGCGACCGGTTTGGCCAGATAGCCATCCATACCCGCAGCCTGGCAGCGTTCGGCCTCGCCCGGCAAGACATTGGCGGTCAGTGCCAGGATCGGCGTCCGGCCAGTACCCCGTTTCCCCTCCTCGACGCGGATCGCCTGGGCAAGTTGATAGCCATCCAGGTGCGGCATGTGCAAGTCAGACAGCACCAGTCCATAGTCACCGGTCAACCACTGGTTGAAGGCTGCTCGTCCGTCCGGGGCGACATCGCACGAGTAGCCCAGCAGGGTGAGCTGCTGCCGGATCACCTCCTGGTTGGTGACATTGTCTTCAGCCACCAGAATCAGCCGCCCCTGCTGGACCGCCTCTCCGCGAGGGGGAACAGTGGCTTGGGGCAGCGGTAGGTCCTGCGTGTCGGTGGCAGGGGACAATACGACTTTCTCAGTGCGGGAAAAAGGTAACCGGGCGGTGAAAGTGCTGCCGACATCTGGTGTGCTGTCCACCCGGATCTCGCCGCCCATCACTTCAGTCAGGCGCGTACTGATCACCAGCCCCAGCCCGGTACCGCCATACTTCCGCGCGATCGACATATTAGCCTGGGTGAAGGGCTGGAACACTCGCTCCAGCGTCGCCGCATCCATGCCGATGCCATTATCGCGCACCGCGAGTTCAACCCAGACCTGACCCTCGGCTTCGCTGGCCAGCCGCGCAACCACTTCGACATCGCCCGCGCGTTCCAGCCCGCTGGAGAACTTAATCGCATTGGTGGTGAAGTTGGACAGGATCTGCCGCACTCGCAAGGCATCGCCTTCCAGGATGCGGGGGATGTGCGGATCCACCTCATAACGCAGCGCTACTTCCCTCTGCCGAGCTTGTCCGATGAGCGCCGCGCAGCTTTTCTCGACCACATCGGCGAGGGCGAACGGTTCGATGGAGAGGTCGAGCTTACCGGCCTCGATCTTGGAGAAATCGAGGATGTCGTTGAGGATGCCCAACTGGGTATGGGCGGAATCGCGGATAACGCAAGCCATCTTGCGTTGCTCGTCGGTCAGGCGCGTGTTGAGCAACACTTCGCTCATGCCGATCACCCCGCTCATCGGCGTGCGGATCTCGTGACTCATGTTGGCCAGGAAGGCGCTCTTGGCCTGGCTCGCTTTGATCGCGGTGTTTTTCAACTCCAGCAATTTATCCTGTGTATCGCGCAATTCCGCTTCTGCTTTTATGCGCCGGCTGATCTCACGGGTTAGCTCGATCGTGCGGTTGGCCAACTTGTCATACATACCCATGACGGTGCCGATCAGAACGCGCGTGGCTCCGGCCATCTCTTCATTGGCCTGTTCCTTGGCGCGTTCAAACGAAATGCCGGAGGGCAAGGCCAGCACCACCTTGGCCATGCGTTTGTCGGATTCGATAATGTGCAAGGCCAGCCAGCGCGTTAGAAAACCGACGAGTTCCGCGATCACATCATCCATCGGCATTTCGGTTTCTTTCTGCTTGATCTCAAGCACTTGGGCGATGAAATCACCGTGGGCATCCTTATGCCATATTTCCCAGGGATCATTCTTAAAATATTCGTGCCAGATGCGTTCCTCGGTCGAGAAATGCACAACGGTATAGTCTTTCAGCTCGTCAAAGACTTTATTCAGGGCAGGGGGATCAGCATTAAAGGCCAAATGGCTCACCAGGACGTTGAGAAGATCAACGAGACGCTTGTGCTGTAGGTCGATTTCCTCGATACCGGTCGCGAAATTCTCGTTCCAGGGAAAAATTTCCAATTGGGTCGTCATCATTTTTACCATTCAGTTCATGAATCCAGGTGGAACGCCGCGATGGTCTTGCAGGCCACTTCAAAGGCGGTATCAAATGCATCCTGTTGTATCCGAAGCGCGACCAGATCGCCGGCCTTGCCCGCCCGTTCCAGCTTTTCGCACCGGTCGCCCAGTTGCAAAGCGCCAATAGCGCGGGCATTGGATTTGAGGTCATGCGCAATCTGGCTGACGGCGGCGGCATCTCCCTCGGCCAGGGCGGCGCGCAGGCGCTCGGCCTGCGTCTGGGCCGTGACCTGGAACTTCTCCAGCAGGCGGCGGTGGATCGCCGGTTTGTTCCCCACCATCCGCGTTAGTGTGCCGAGGTCGAACACTGGTTGTTTACCCACTGCCTCCGTCGCCTCAACAATGGCTGGCGCCTCGGCAGTCTGACCCAATGGACTCGAATCAGTAACAGCCGGCAGCCACCGGACCAGTTGTTCCTTCAGTTGCGACAACGGAACAGGTTTCGCCAAATAGCCGTCCATGCCGGCTGCTTGGCAGCGCTCGGCCTCACCCTTGAGCACATTGGCCGTCAAAGCCAGAATCGGAATGTGGCCGTGCCCTCTCTGCGCCTCCTCCGCGCGGATCGTCTGGGCAAGCTGATAGCCGTCCATTTGCGGCATATGCAGGTCGGACAGGATCAGGCCGTACTCCCCGGTCAGCCATCGGCTGAAGGCCGCCTGCCCGTCCGGGGCGATGTCGCACGGATAGCCGAGCATCGTGAGTTGTTGCTGGATCACTTCCTGATTGGTGTCGTTATCCTCAGCCACCAGGATCAGCCACCCCTGGGCGAGGGCTTCTTCGCGAGAAGGGAGGGAACCGGCCACGTCCGCGACCGCCGGAGTATCAAGGGTAATCACCGGTTCTGCCGGGTCCGCCGGAGAAAACGGCAGACGGGCGGTAAAGGTGCTGCCGACCCCCGGCGTGCTGTCCACTCGAATCTCGCCACCCATTGCTTCGGCCAGCCGCATACTGATCACCAGCCCTAGTCCGGTGCCGCCGTACTGGCGCGTGGTCGAGGCATCGGCCTGAGCGAAGGGATGAAACACCCGCTCCAGCGTCGCCGCATCCATGCCAATGCCGTTATCGCGCACCGCCAGCTCAACCCAGACCTTACTGTTTTCTTCGCCGACCAACCGCGCGGTCGCCTCGACCTCTCCAGGATGATCCAATCCACTGGAAAACTTGAAGGCATTGCTGAGGAAGTTACTAAGAATCTGCCGAACCCGCAAACCATCCCCGGCCAGGATCGGAGGAATGCGTGACTCCACGTTATACCGCAGCGTCACGCCTTTCCGCTGCGCATCACCGAGGTACCCAGCGCAGGTTTTTTCAACCAACTCGGGCAAGGCAAAGGGTTCGATAGAAAAGCTGAATTTGCCGGCCTCGATCTTGGAAAAGTCGAGAATGTCGTTGAGGATACCAAGTTGAGTCTGGGCCGAGTCGCGGATGATGCGCACCATCTTGCGCTGCTCGTCGGCCAAGCGCGTGTTGAGCAGCATCTCACTCATGCCGATCACTCCGTTCATCGGCGTGCGGATCTCATGACTCATGTTGGC
>JAGRHM010000057.1 GCA_020445005.1 Candidatus Competibacteraceae bacterium
ACCACCAGACCGATCGCCAGCACCATGGCCAGCAAGGTCAGCAGGTTCAGCGAAAAACCCATGGTCAACATCAGGAACGCCGCGCCGATGAGCGACAATGGAATGGTCACCACCGGAATCAGCATGGCGCGGGCCGAACCCAGGAACAGGAAAATCACCCCGATCACGATTAACACCGCTTCCACCAGCGTTTGCGCTACTTCGTTAATGGACGCCTGAATATAAACGGTGGCGTCATAGACAACGGCGAACTCCAGACCAGGAGGCAACTGCTTTTGAATCGCCGGCAGCACGGCGCGCACTGCGCCAATGGTGCTTAACGGATTGGCGGCGGGCGTTGGGTTGATGCCCAGGAAAATCGCCTGCTGACCGTTGAACGTAACCAGGGAATCATCGGTTGCCGAACTCAGCGTGACTTGCGCCACATCGCGCAGGCGCACCAGATTATCCTCCTTCGCCGACACCACGATGTCCTGAAAACCGGCTACGGTATTCAGATCAGTATGCGCGTTGATATTAACGGTGATGAAATCGCCCTTGGTCTGACCGACCGCCGCCTGGTAATTATTCGCCAACAGGGCGGCGACCACTTCGGTGGTGGTCACGCCAACCGCAGCTATACGTTGTGGATCGAGCCAGACGCGCATGGCGAAAGCCTGATCTCCGAACATGGGCGCCTGCGCCACGCCTTCGATGGTTTGCAACTTGGGCTGCACCGCCCGGGTCAAATAGTCGGTAATCTGTTCCGGGGTCAGTTCCTTGCTGAAGAAGCTCAGATACATAAGCGAAATGGCGCTGCCGGTGGTTTGCTGAATAACCGGGTCCAGCGCATCCTGAGGCAATTCCCCGCGCACTTGGGCCACCTTGGCCATCACTTCGGTCAACGCCGCGTTTGGGTTGTAATTCAGCTTGATGTTCGCCGTAACCACGCTAACCCCGGTTTGGCTTTCCGAGGTCAAATAATCAATGCCTTCCGCATCAGCCACTACTTGCTGTATGGGGGTGGTGATAAACCCTTGAATCAACTCTGCACTAGCTCCCGGATAGACTGTAGTCACGGTAATGACGGTATTTTCCAGCGTCGGATACTGCTGCACCGGCAATGTGGTCAACGCGCGTACGCCCAGCAGTAGAATGAACAGATTAACGACCACCGCCAGCACCGGGCGCTGGATGAACAAATCCGTGAAGCGCATGATTCAGTCCTTTGTGTTGGCAGTGGCGCCGTCAAGTTTGACGCTGTTATCGATGAGTACTTGTGCGCCGTTTCTGAGCTTGAGCTGCCCCGATGTTGCGACCTGCTCGCCGGCCTTCAGGCCGCTGACGATGGCGACTTGCTCGCCACGTTGCTCGCCGAGCTTGACATAGCGCCGATTAACCACATAGAGGGGTTTTGATTGGGCGGCGGGCTTTCCATCATCACTGCTATCCTTGCCGCCGTCTTTACCAGTGTCTTTGGCGGTTGGCGGATTTGGATCCGGGGTGACGACAAATACTGAATCTCCGTACAGGGCGGCGGCGATAGCCGTTTGCGGTACGGTCACCACATCCTGTTGTTGCGGGAGCAACAGATTGACGTTGGCGAACATGCCAGGGTACAGGCGGCGATCGGTATTAGGCAACGTGCCTTGCAAGGATAAGGTGCGAGTTTGTGCGTCAATCTGCGCGCCAATGGCGGTCACTTTGCCCTCGAAGCGCTCGCCGGGATAACCGTCGACCGCGATGGTCAATGGCTGACCCAGTTTAACCTGTTGCAATGATTTCTCAGGTAACGAAAAATTCACGTAAAGCGGCGTCAAGATTTGCAAATCGACGATTGCTGTGCCTGGCGCCAGATATTGCCCGAGATTCGCCTTGCGAATGCCGAGCCGCCCGGAGAAAGGTGCTTTGATCTTCTTCTCGTTGATTGTGCCCTGGGTTCGCGCGACCGAAGCGCTGGCTTCCTGCAAGGCGGCGTTCGACTGATCAAAATCACTCTGCGAAATCATTTTTCGCGCCAACAAATCCCGGTTGCGCTGATTAGTGACCTTGGCCAGTTCCAGTTGCGCCTGGTAGTTCAGCAAATCGCCCTGCTCGATGTCGTCGTCCTGTTCCAGCAACAGATCGCCCTTTTTGACATCCTGACCCGACTGGAAATGAATGACTTCAACCAAGCCGGGAACCTCAGCGCTGATGTCTGTCCCATGAACAGCCGCCAGACTGCCTACCGCGCTTAGCGCGGGGGTCCAGGTTTGTGCGACGGCGGGTGCGGCTGAAATAGTGACCGGTGCTGATAGATAATCATCCAGCACCTTCTTGATGAGGCGATCCTTGAAAATCTGGAAACCGAACAACGCGCCGAAAACCGCGCCAAGTCCGACTAGCATGATGATCATGCGTTTGACCATCAAGATTCCCCTTGTTAATCAGTATGTTATTATATATCGAGTGTAACTGTTCACCCTCTCGCCCGCTTGCGGGCAAGAGGTATGAGGAGAGTGTTGGAGATTCAATAACCGACCCTCTCTCCCTAACCCGGTCCTCTCGCTTCGCTTTCCCCCTGGTTAGAGGACTGAATGTTTATCTTTACCGCGCGGTAACCTGGTAGATTGCATTTGATGGGGCAGGTTAAAACAGTTTAAGTCCTTTCTTCTTTTTAGGCTTTTCCCGCACGACGATAATAACTGGGCGCGCATTGGCGTCGATAGCGCCATTTGCACGCAAGTTGCTCAGCGTATCCTGCACTTCGCCCATTAACATGCCTTGACCTCTGCGCATTTTTTTGATTCTTTTCTTTTTCTGCTTGCCTAAATCCAGAACCAGACAATCGGTAGCCGATGTGGCGGATAAAGTTTCATTGTTCACTGGAGTTCTCCTGAAATTGAGGGATTGCTTTTGTACAGGTTCTAAAGAAACATTAGGTTCCGATGTGTAGACGCTTTCCAACGTTACCAATTGGAGTTTTTATAGTTTAGCTAGTTTTCAGCAATGTGCGACAGCGGTCGGAAAACTGGCATGGTAAAAGCCTGAGCATGAGTTAAAACCAAGTTGAGCTGCTATGAAAATTCTGGGCGTCAGCGGTTGGAGCGGTTGCGGTAAAACCACCTTGATCGTTGCCCTGATTCCCCGGTTGCAGGCGCGAGGTCTGGCCGTGTCTACGCTCAAACATGCGCACCACGATGTCGACCTGGATACGCCGGGCAAGGATACCTGGCTTCATCGCGCAGCCGGTGCTCAGGAGGTGATGCTGGTCACCGGTCGGCGCTGGGCGTTGCTGCACGAGTTGCGTCAGGAACCCGAACCTGCGCTGGATGAACTGGTTGCGCACTTGCAGCCGGTGGATGTGGTGTTGGTGGAAGGCTGGAAAAGCGGGGCTTATCCCAAGCTGGAAATCTGGCGACCCAGCGCAGTGAATAAGCCGCCGCGTTTCCCGACGGACCCTGCGATCATTGCAGTCGCTGGCGAACCGGGATTGGAGCCAGCGCAGTATGGACGACCGAATTTGCCGGTGTTCCTCTTGACCGATCTGGAGAGCATCGCTGATTTTATCGTCCAGCGCGTAGCCAACAGTCAATGACTTATCCTTGTTCGATAGCAACCTTCTCATGTTGCCGATAAGCCTGGAGAATCACCCTGTCTCGACCGGCTGAGTAATTTTTATCACGGTGACTGATTACCTGGTCCTTTTAAGTCCTGGAAGGCAAGGCGATCAGCGCGCAAGATTCGTTTTCATCGAGAAACGGTAGAAACAGCAGACTCAAAACGAATCAGATCATCGACCCGTGGACTCACCGCAAATATGCCCCATCCCCCCCGATCTTGCCGGGACCGTTGAGCACGTAGATTCCAGCCGAGTTGGCCCGGACATGGAAGCCAATGTGCCCATCGCCGACCTGGATTTCATGGCCGGTCACGGCGTCGCGGTAAAGGCCATTGCGAATCCCGCCGACATTGACGCCCTGATCGCCGCCGATCGCTAAACCCACTACGACATAGCTTTCCCCGTGGTTGTGGTCGCGGACAAAGCTCATACCGCTCCCCCATTCGTTGATGTGGCTCAGCACGCCCTTTTGCAGAGCCGGGATGCTGCGGCGAATCTGGTTGAGGCGCTTGATGTGTTGATAGAGCGGGTGACGTTGGGTTTCAGCGACCCGTTCGTCGGTGAGGTAATCGCCGAAGTAAGCGCGGCCGGTTTGATCGAGCGTATCATCGTTGCCGATCACATCCTGCGGGGCGCCTTTCATGAATTCGATTTCCTCGCCATAGTACAGGCAAGGGATGCCGCGCACCGTCCAGAGCAGATTGTAGGCCGCAGCCGCCATCCATTGTTCGCCCTTGAAGCGGAACCGGAAGTCGTTGTCCGGCCCGACATCGTGGTTTTGCAGGAAAGTGACCAGGGTGCTGGCGTTGCCGTAAATCCAGTCCATTTCCAACACCCGGGCGACGCCGTCGAAACTGCCTCGGCTGAGATTGTCGCGGAAGGTGGAGAACAGGCCGAAGTCGAGCTGCGGGAAGCCGGAGTCGCCGCCGGAATTCGGGTTGCGGGGATCATGGCCCAGGCGGGTGTACCACCAGGGGCGAATGAATGAGGGACCGTTGTCGCCGCCGCCCAGATCGCCCCAGCCATAGCCCTTGACCAGATTTTCGCCGAAGACGAACAGTCCGGGTTTATGCGCTTTCCAGGCGTTGACGTATTCCAGCAGATTGTCGCGCGGGACGTGCTTGACGGTGTCGATGCGCAGCGCATCCACGCCCATATCGAGATAGCGGTTGATGGAGCCGATCAGGTAATCCTTGACGTTCTGCCGGTCGGTGGCCAGGTTGATGCAATCGCCGGCGATGTGCTTTAACTGCACCGCCGCGCTTTCCCAGTCGCCGCCGCAGATGAAGCCGTGCTGCATGTACCATTCGGGATCGAGAGTTTGTGCGTCGATGCCGAAAAAGCGGCCCGGATTGTAGCCGGGCTTGGGCACGGTCTCGCCGGTCTTGGGATCGACTAGCGGAATCTTACCTTCCGGGTCCATGTTATGCCGTTCTCGGTACCAGTCCGGCGCGACCGGGTTGTCGATGTCGTCCCGATTGGGCCAGGCGTAGTTGCCGAGATTGCCTTGGTAGGGGCCATGATTGACCCGGCCATGCTCGGAGCCTTGCGGGACATAGTATTTAATCGGCAGATGGTCGATGTGGACCTTGCCGCGAATGCCGTACTGGCAGGAGTGGTTGACGACCACGTCCTGGATGATCTTGATGCCGCGTTCATGGGCGGCGTCAATTAAATCCTGGTAGGTGGCGTCCGGCGATTCCAGGCGAGGGTCGATGCGGGTCCAGTCGTAGGCGTGGTAGCCGTGGTAGTCGAGGCCGCTACGGTTTTCCACCGGTGGGGTGATCCAGATGGCGGTGAAACCTAGGTCGCGAATGTAGTCCAGCCGTTCAATGAGGCCCTTGAAGTCGCCGCGCCAGTGCGGGTCTTCCGGCTGCCCGGTTTCGCGATTGAACTTGATGCGATCGCGACAGAAGAAGCTGGTGCTGGGGTCGCCTTCGTAAAAGCGGGTGGTGAGCAGAAAATAGATCGTTTCCTCGCGAAAGTCGCCCAGAGGGCCGGCAGGATCGATCGGGCCGCGCGGTAATGGATCAACCGCGGTGATGACCGCTGTGGACGGGGGAGGATCGCCGTTGTCGGTGGGATCTTCCGGTTGCTGATCGCACCATTCGCCGTTCAGGTAGTAGCCGTCGCATTCCCGCCGCAGATCACTGGTTTGCCAGCCCTGGGCGTCATTGAAGATCAGACTGGCGGCTTTGACGCCGTTGAAACGGTAAACGAACCAGCCGTCGTCAACAGGAATCATGGAAACGCCGGGCCAGGTGGTGGCTGAGCCGCCCGGTTGTGCATTCCAGTAGTGAATATGAACGCTGTCCGCCCAGTCGACGGGTTTTTTGAAGTACACAGTCAAGTCAGTCATGAACGATATTCCAGCAGATAGGCAAAGGGCGAATGAATGACGTTAATTGTAGCGGCAACTCTTGTAAAAATAAGAGCGATCAGCAAGCGCCCTCACTATCTATCGGTTCTGAATTAGGCTCCTCAGGATTTTCACTTTGTCTGGAAAATGAAATACGGTACGCGGGGATTCCCGCGTAATAGCGCCCCCTGAATAACCGATGCTTTCAGTCAGGATTGGCCCGGTTCACCGGGTCGAAGAAGAACGGACCATCCGGCGTTATGAATAGAAAAATCTATCTAGGTCATTAATAAATATTTATTTTAAAAATCTGGCATCGTAGCTGCTCTCTCGTCTCAAGCCGTTGCGATACGCAACCCCCTTTTGAGATAATTTGAAGAAAGCCTCATGATCAAGCTGCACAAGACCCTGCTCGCCCTGAGCCTGGCCAGTGTGGTGGCCGGAACCGCCCCGGCGCTGGCCGAAACCCCGCTGTCTCTCACCGTGTCCGATTTTGTCCTGGTGACCGATCCGGCCATCATCAGGCCCTGCCGACCTCGAACCTGCGTCCGGGGGGAAATGTCCTGCTGATTTGTGCGCGCAATGAACACGGCGGTGGTTGGGGCGATTTGGATAACTTTTATCTGAAAGACAAAAGTCCTGCACTATCAGCGGATTGCGTTTGGCCAGTAAGGAGCGCGCCTGCCGTCGTCAATCGGGTGTTAGGATATTGATCAGCGTCCCTATTGCTACCAGGAGAAACGCTGGAGCGACCGAGAGTTGGATCACCTGGGCGATGTCGGTCAGATGCGTTTCCATTCAGTCCGTATTGCTCAAATCCCTCAAACCCGGGTTGGGGCAGTGACGCGCCTCTTGAGACTCCGTTTGGGGCGTCCCATCAACATGGGGCATTCCCGAACCTTTTTCAATAACGATAGGACTTTGAGTATTTCACAATTCACCAATCCTAGGCAAAGCCGGATTTATCCCCAGTGGCTGTGGATGAATACGTCCGTGGCTCCGGCGATTCCCAACGTAGCATTATCTGCCGCCCGATTGAAGAGGTCTTTGACCATGACCACCCACCCTATCCTGGCCAGCAACGAGTCCAGTCGCCAAGTCGAACGGCAAGTGATCGGCCTACCGACAGCAGATGGCGCTGGCGTAAAGTTGACGCGCGTATTGAACAGGCGGTGGCCGACTACCGGGTCGGGTGCTTTTAAAAGCATGTCCCATGTGGCTGGCCCAATTTCTGCGCGTCCTGGGAACCCGGATTGAGCCTTGGTATGGAAGGATCCAAGGTACAGCGAATCGTTGATTCTTTCAAAACGCGAGAAATCCGGTGAGGCGCTTCTTTCCCTATGGCCCGCTGGAAATGGCTCACCTGAAAGATCGTGACCCGCAACTCGGCGTGGTGATCGACCGGATCGGACGGATTGAACGGGAGATGCAACTGGATGTCTTTACCGCGTTGGTTCACAGCATCGTTTCTCAACAGATTTCCAATGCCGCGGCGGCTACGGTTTGGGGACGATTAAGCGCCCTGCTCGGAGTATGGACACCGGAACGGCTGGCTGAGGTGGCGCAGGTCGAACTGCGCGCGTGTGGGCCGCCGCCGCGCAAGGCGGAATGGCTTCAGCACCTAAGTCATCAAGTCAGACAGGGTGATCTCGATTTATCCGCTTTGCCGGCGTTATCTGATGCGGCGGTGGTGCAAACTCTGTCCGCTTTGCCGGGGATTGGCGTGTGGACAGCAGAAATGCTGCTGATCTTCGCCTTGGGCCGGCCCGATGTGGTTAGTCGCGGCGATCAAGCGATTCAGCGCGGGATGCGGCGGCTGTATGGCCTGGAGACACTGAATCAAACACAGTTTACGCACTATCGGGAACGCTACCGGCCCTATGGCACAGTGGCGTCGTTCTATTTGTGGGCGCTGGCCAGCGGCCCAAGTTTCTGTGGTCGAAACGGCGAGCAGGTCAGCCAGAGCGACTTTCATGCAATGAAGACCACAGATTAGCGATCCGGTCTTGTCCAGCGAACCCTGGCCATCACCGGAAAATTTACAGGACCAAATTTTTTGACCTACCCTGCATCCAGAGCCTAGCACACTGCGTAAGTAAGATCGTCAGTCGGATCTTTCCGGCCTGGACAAACCTTTTTCAACCACCGCAGAGGAAGACTCATCATGGTCAAGACCGCTATCAACCAGTTCGCGCTTGCCGCCGCCGTCGCCGGCGCTTTAGGTCTCGCCGCCAGCCCGGCCTTCGCCGCTGAGGAAGGCAAGGAAAAGTGTTACGGCGTCGCCAAGGCCGGCGAGAATGATTGCGCTAGCGCAGCGGGGACTCACGCCTGTTCGGGGCACTCCACGACCGACTACGACGGCCAGGACTGGAAATATGCCGCCAAGGGGACTTGCGAGAAGATGGGTGGCAAACTCGAAGCGTTCAAGGGCCAGGGTATGCCCGCCAAATCGAGCTGATCCTCATGCCAACCTCCCGCAAGCGCGCCACGTTGCCCGCCCAGGCGGGTATTGGCCTGCGCCATCCCCATTTGCCAGCCTTCCTGGCCGCGCCGCAACCGGTGGCGTGGCTGGAGGTTCACAGCGAGAACTATCTCGCGCCCGGCGGTCCCCGCTTGGCCGCTCTGGAGCGCCTGCGCAGCGATTATCCATTGAGTTGCCACGGGGTCGGTTTATCGCTGGGATCGGCAGAGGGGTTGGATGCAGCGCATCTGGCGCGTTTGCGGGGATTGTATGACCGGTTGGAACCGGCGGCGATCTCCGAGCACCTGGCTTGGTCCACGGCCCCGGACGGAACCTTTCTGGCTGATTTGCTCCCGCTGCCCTATACCGATGAATTGCTCACGATCGTTGCCGCCAACATCGAACGGGCGCAGGAGGCGCTGGGCCGGCGCCTGCTGGTCGAAAACCCGTCCACTTATCTGCGCTTTCAGCAGACGGACTGGGACGAAGCCGCTTTCCTGAGCGAACTGGTGCGGCGCACCGACTGCGGTCTGCTGCTGGATGTGAATAATCTTTATGTCAGCGCCGCGAATCATGGCGGCGATCCCGAGGCGGCGTTAAACGCGCTGCCGCTGGCGGCGGTCGGCGAAATCCATATCGCCGGTCACGCTCGGGTAGCCACCTCCTGGGGTGAACTGCTGATTGACGATCACAGTTCGCCCGTTGCCGAACCGGTCTGGGCATTGCTGACGACAACCCTGCGCTTGACCGGTCCTCGTCCAGTGCTGGTGGAATGGGACACACAGATCCCGGAATTACCGGTGCTGCTGGCCGAAGCGGAACGGGCCAGAATCTGCTTACGGGAGATCACCAATGCGCCTGGCTGAATGGCAAACCCGGATGCGGGATACCCTGTTAGGGCCAGGCGGCTTCGACCCGGCGCTACTCGCGCGGCTGGCTGACCCGCCTGATCAGCGCGAGCGTCGACTGTCCGTCTATCGCAACAACGTCCGCCATGCGCTATTCAGCGTGCTGGAAGCCGCTTTTCCCGTGGTCCGGCAACTGATCGGCGCGGAGTGTTTCACCGCCACCGCGTTGACTTTTATTACGGAACATCCTCCGCAAGCGCCTGTACTCTATGCCTATGGTAGCGATTTCGCTGATTTTCTGAGCAGCTTTCGCCCGTTGACGGAACTACCCTGGCTGGCGGATGTGGCGCGGCTGGAATGGGCGCGCAACGAGGTCTTGTTCGCCGCCGAAAGCGCGGCGCTGACGCCTGATCAGTTAGCGACGGTGCCTCCTGAAGAACTGGGGGGGTTGTGCATTGGGGTGCGCCCGACTACGCACTGGCTGGCTTCAGACTGGCCGATCCATGCGATCTGGGCCGCGCATCAGCCCGACGGTCCGCCGCTGGAAACCGTCGATCTCCATCAGGCCGAAAGCGTCATGATCTGGCGTCGGGACGGCGTGGTTCGTCAAGAGTTGCTGACGGCTGGCGAATCCGCCCTGCTTACCGCATTTACTGCAGGACGCCCGTTGGCTGAAGTTGCGGAAGCCGGTTTGGAACAAGACCCCGCCCTGGATTTCAGCGCCGCATTGGCGCGCTGGTTGAACGAGAGTGTGCTGGAAGAGCCTATAATGGATATTTCGCTACCCCACGCCTGTGGATCGTCGCCATGAACGCGGTCAGCATTCTGCCACCCATGCACACCACAGGATGGCTCACCATCCCGGCGCGAGCATTATTCATGACAGCATCTTCCGATTCACTGGCTGACTTGCTGGCCCGTTGCGCACTGCATGACCGGCGCGCTTTTGAAGCGTTGTACCAGCAGGCGGCGCCGAAGCTGTACGGTTTATTGTTGGGCGTAACCCGCGATCGCGAACTGGCGGCTGACTTGTTGCAGGAAGGCTTTGTGCGCATCTGGCAGCGAGCCGGCGATTATCGACCCCATCTGGGCCAACCGCTGACCTGGATGGGAACGATTGTTCGCCGTTTGGCTATCGACCGCTCGCGGCGCGGCGATCAGCGCCGGCGGGCGGAACTGGGCGAGGAAGACTGGGCGATGTTGGCCGATGAAGGACCGGGTCCGGAGGAGCGCCTGCACAACGAACAAAGCGAAACCGGACTGGTTCGTTGCCTGGAAAGGCTTGACCCTGAACCGCGCCGCGCCGTGTTCCTGGCCTATTACGAGGGCCTGACCCATG
>JAGRHM010000058.1 GCA_020445005.1 Candidatus Competibacteraceae bacterium
TCCTTCGCCAGCCGTCACGCTGGACGGAAGCCTTTCGAGAGCATCGAGCTTTATGGCCATCCGCAAACCTTGTGGCCGGATCACTGCGTTCAAGGGACGATAGGGGCGCAGTTGCACCCAAAATTACTCTGGGACAGAGTAGCCGCCATTGTTCGCAAGGGCATGGACCCCGAATGTGATTCTTACAGCGGTTTCCGCAATAATTGGAACATCAATGGCGAACGCCCAGCAACCGGACTGACCGGATATTTGCGGGAACGGGGCATTAGGGAAGTGTATGTTTGTGGTCTGGCCCGTGATGTCTGTGTCCGCTGGACCGCCGAGGATGCCGTTGATGCAGGATTTCATGTGTATTTTTTATGGGACGTTACCTGCTCTGTAAACCCTGCTGACGATCAATCGCTCCAACAGGCCCTCATTCATCGAGGGGTAATTCTTACTACTACTGAGGAACTCAAGGGATAACTACCGGAAAAGCAATCGTTCACTCCCCTGGCCTGCAAACGGGCGAGGGGAGTGGGTGCTTACCCGGAAAACAGCGTGACGACAGCGTGACGGTTCAATTTACCCGCGCCAGTGAGCGGCAATCCAGCCGCTGACCGAATGTGTCTGGGAACTTTGTAATCGGCCAGGGACTCCCGACAAAAAGCTTTAAGCTCGTCTTCCGTAACGCTCTTGCCGGCGTGGAAAACCACCAGCGCGGCGGGAACTTGCCCCCATTTCGGATCAGGAATGCCAGCGCAAATCGCCCCGGCAACGGTAGGGTGTTTCATCAGCGCCTGTTCGATCTCCTCCGGCGAGATGTTTTCCCCTCCAGAGATGAACATGTTGTCGGCCCGCCCCTGGATCGACACCAGACCATCCGCATCGCGCACAGCCAGGTCACCCGTGTAAATCCAGCCTTCTGCATCCATGATGCTTCCGGTGCGCGCCAGGTCGTCGAGATAGCCATCGAAATTATGCGGGCTGCGCAAACACAGCACGCCGACTTCCCCGGCCGGGACTTCGCTTCTGGACTCCTGATCGACGATTTTGGCGTCACAATGAAACATGGACTCGCCGATGCTAGCGGCATTTGCGAGTAACTCATCCAGGGAATCCGAGCGGGCGAGGTAGGCGAAGTTCGAGGGGCCAGCCTCAGTCATCCCGTAGGTTTGGCTCACGGGAACGCCTTTATCCAGAAAGGCTTTCATGACCGCTTTGGAACACGGCGCGGCGGCGGTGGTGATTGCTTTTAATTGGGAGAAATCGGTTTCTCCAAATTTGGGGTGGGCGATCAGGAATTGCAGCATGGCCTCCACTGCGCCAAAATTTTCGACCCGCCCGGCATGGATCAACTCCAGCACCAGACCGGGATTGAATTCGCGCATCAGGACGCCGGTGACACCTGCATGAAACAATGGCGTGAAGGTATTCCATCCGCCGATATGAAAGAACGGGAAGGTGATGAGCACATTGTTGCAGAACCCGACGAGGCCGGTAGCGAGAATGTCGACCGAATTCCAGACCATCTGCCGGTAAGACACGATGCAGATTTTCGGCACGGCCGTCGTGCCGCCGGTATGGACGTACAGGCAACGATCGTTCATCGCCAAGGGAATATTGACCTCGCGAGGAGCGGTTTGCAGAATGACGCTCTCGAAAAGATGCTCATCACCGTCAATATTGATCACCGAACGCACTGAAGCCGGAACCGATAAGGTCGAGACCAGTTCGGCGAATTGATTTTCATGAACGAGAGCGCCGGGCTGAAGTCGCACCATCAGATCGTCCAGTTCCGGTTTTTTCAGCCGCTGGCTCAGCGGGGCTAAAATGATACCCAGTTTTCCGCAGGCCAGATACAGATCAATCGGTTCGATCCGGTTGCGACAGATCAGCGCGATTACATCGCCCTTGCGCAAACCGAGCGTGTCGCTGAGCCAGGCGCCTACCCGGCAGGCCCGGCCATTCATCTCCGCAAACGTGTAGGTTTTTTCGGTAAAGGAATCGTAAAGAGCGGTGCGTTGCGGAGTCAGCGCCGCGCGGCGTCCCGCCCAGTCGCCTACCCAGTTCATGGGTAGATCGTCATAATTGGGTATAGGGCTCATAGGTGTCTCCGTTGATTCCAGCGCGGTTGCACAATTCAAGATCTGTCTGATATCCAAACCTTCGATATGATGCTAGATTTCGATTTGCGCTGGAAAATCAGGGAACATGATAGACTGCTCCAGTGGCCCATGCGGGCCGAAAAAGTTAATGCGACCATCGACGCCGCACAGCCAGACCTCCAGCGCGCCTTTCTCAAAGTACAACTGCCGTTTAGTCCGCATTTCCTTACCGGTATTAGTGGAAGACAGCACCTCGACACACAGCTCCGGGGCGACCGAGCATTCCACTTCTGGCCAGATGGTCGCGAGTCGTTCCGGGGATGCCCATACGACGTCAGCCACCTTGGTGCCCTTGCGGGTGGCGATCGCGCATTCAACAAAGGCTTTGCCGGTTTGGGCAAACGCAAATAACAGGCGGACAATTTCTCCCTGATAGACGGAGTGGTAGACCTTGATGGGGGCCATGATGATTTTCCCGGTTTCATCCAGCTCGATCTTGAAGGGCAAGTCCTGCAGCGCAGGGTGTTCACACACTTCCAGCCAGTTCATGGTCAGCGCCCCGGTGGTAGATTAAACTGGCAATTCCGAATGGCCCATCAGGAATTCATCCACGGCGTGGGCACATTGTCGGCCTTCACGGATGGCCCAGACCACCAGCGATTGACCACGCCGCATGTCACCGGCGGTGAACACTTTGTTCAACGAGGTCTGATAGTCGCTGGTCCCGGCGCGGACATTGCCGCGCTCGTCCAGGGCGACACCCAGTTCTTCCAACATGCCTTGCTGAACCGGGTGAACAAAACCCATCGCCAGCAACACCAGGTCCGCTTTGATCTCAAAGGCGCTGTCAGGAACTTCCACCATCGTTTGCCGACCGTTGATCGTTTGCCATTCCAGCCGGATAATCCGGATCGCAGAGACGCGCCCGTGCTCACCGATAAACGCTTGCGTGGCAACCGCCCAGTCCCGGTCGCAACCTTCCTCGTGAGAACTGGAGGTACGTAGCTTGAGCGGCCAGTTCGGCCAGGTCAGCAGTTTGTTCTCCCGCGCCGGTGGTTTAGGCATGATTTCCAGTTGAGTCACCGAGCGTGCGCCTTGCCGCACGGAAGTACCTACGCAGTCGGAGCCAGTATCGCCGCCGCCGATCACAATGACCTGTTTATCAGTGGCGAGAATCTCCTCTTCGGCCGAGATAGTCTGACCGACGACGCGACGGTTTTGTTGGGTCAGGAAATCCATGGCGTAATGGATACCGGTCAGCTCGTGGCCGGGGACGGGTAGATCGCGCGGCTGTTCGGCCCCGCCGGCTAGCACGACCGCGTCGAATTCAGCGAGTAACTGCCGCGCGGGGAGATCGTCAGCACCGACGTGACAGTTGGGCCGAAACTCTACGCCTTCCGCCTGCATCTGCGCCAAGCGCCGGTCGATTTGCGCATTTTCCAGCTTGAAATCGGGAATGCCATAACGCAGCAGTCCACCAATACGGTCGCTCTTCTCGAACACCACGACCCGGTGACCTGCCCGCGCCAGTTGTTGCGCACAGGCCAGGCCGGCGGGGCCGGAACCAACGATTGCGACCCATTTACCGGTGCGATGCGCCGCGATTTGCGGCGTCACCCAACCCTCAGTCCAGCCCTTGTCAATAATGGCGCACTCAATATCCTTGATCGTGACTGGACTATCGTTGAAATTGAGGGTGCAAGACGCTTCGCAGGGGGCTGGACAGATGCGCCCGGTGAACTCGGGGAAGTTGTTCGTCGAATGCAGCACTTCCAGCGCCTCGCGCCAATGACCGCGATACACCAAATCGTTCCAGTCCGGAATGATGTTATGCACCGGACAGCCGCGATGGCAGTAGGGAATGCCGCAATCCATGCAGCGCGCCGCCTGCTCGCGAACATCCGATTCCGGAAGGGGAACGATGAAATCGCGGAAATGCTTGACCCGCTCCTCGACCGGTGCATAGCCGTGGTCGTGGCGAGGAATCTCCAGAAAACCGGTAGGCTTACCCATACGCTATATCACCTTTTGCCTTTAACCTTATCGCCTTTGGCCTTCACGCCGCCACACTGGCGTCTTCGTCTTCGTCCTGCCGCATCAAACGCGCCGCTGCCTGGGCTTGCAAATCCTGTAAGGCGCGGCGATAGTCGAGGGGCATGACTTTGACGAATTTCGGCAGCAGTTCGCGCCAATGCTCCAGCACCCGGTGCGCAGGTTCGCTGCCGGTGTACAGGAAGTGGCGAGCGATCAGCGTTTGCAAGCGTCGGGCATCGTGGCGCAATCGATCTTCCGGCAACTCGGCTTCGGCCAAGGCGCGCCAGTCATCCCGCAAGACACGGACATTGAGGGTTTCCTCGGCGTCATTCAACGGCTCCAGCGCCACCATAGCCGGATTAACGCGGCGGGCAAAATCACCGGTTTCGTCCAGGACGTAGGCAATGCCACCACTCATGCCAGCAGCGAAGTTGCGTCCGGTCGGTCCCAGCACGACCACGACACCGCCAGTCATGTACTCACAGCCATGATCGCCGGTTCCTTCAATGACGGCTAAAGCGCCGGAGTTGCGCACGGCGAATCGCTCGCCAGCGACGCCCCGGAAGTAACATTCGCCGGCAATAGCGCCGTAGAGGACGGTATTGCCAACGATGATGTTATCCTGGGCGCACAATCGACTGATTGCAGGCGGGTAGATAATCAGCCGCCCTCCGGAAAGCCCTTTGCCGACATAGTCATTGGCTTCGCCAGCCAGTTCCAGCGTCACGCCTTTGGCGACGAAGGCACCGAAGCTTTGCCCGGCTGTGCCGTGCAGATGGATGTGAATCGTATCGTCCGGGAGACCGGCATGACCGTAGCGCCGAGCGATCTGCCCGGAGAGCATAGCCCCGGTTGTGCGGTCGGTATTGCGAATCGGGGTTTCGATGCGCACGGGTTGACCGGATTCCAGAGCCGGTTGCGCTTGGGCGATCAGCCGATGGTCCAGGATGTGCTCCAGCCCGTGGTTCTGCGTTTCGCAATGATAGGTCGCGACACCCGGAGGCGCCGGGGGCACGGCGAGCAGACGGCTGAAGTCCAGTCCACGTGCTTTCCAGTGATGAATAGCCCGGCGCATATCGAGCCGGTCGCTACGGCCAATCATTTCGTCGAAGGTGCGGAAGCCCAGTTGCGCCATCAGTTCGCGCACTTCTTCCACCAGGAAGGTGAAGAAGTTAAT
>JAGRHM010000059.1:0-3345 GCA_020445005.1 Candidatus Competibacteraceae bacterium
CCTGTGCGACTCCGGTGATGGAGGGTATGAAGGTTTATACCCGATCGCCCAAGGCGCTGGCCGCGCAGAAAGGTACCATGGAATTCCTGCTGATCAATCATCCGCTGGATTGTCCCATTTGCGATCAGGGCGGGGAGTGCGAGTTACAGGATGTAGCGCTGGGTTATGGCGGCGATGTATCGCGCTTTGCCGAGCGCAAGCGGGTGGTTCGGGACAAG
The DNA here is from genome assembly GCA_020445005.1 of Candidatus Competibacteraceae bacterium. GTDB lineage: Bacteria > Pseudomonadota > Gammaproteobacteria > Competibacterales > Competibacteraceae > UBA2383. Next base: position 219 of record JAGRHM010000059.1, read on the forward strand.
GATATCGGTCCGCTGATCGCTACAGAAATGACCCGTTGTATTCACTGCACCCGTTGCGTGCGCTTCGGTGAGGAAATTGCCGGGTTGCGCGAGCTGGGCGCGACTGGCCGCGGCGAAAATGTGGAAATCGGCACATTCGTTGCCCATAGTGTGATTTCGGAATTGTCGGGCAATGTCATCGATCTGTGTCCGGTCGGGGCGCTGACCGCTAAGCCTTCCCGCTACAAGGGACGTTCCTGGGAATATGTGCAACACGCGGGCGTTGCGCCGCATGATTCCGTCGGCTCCAACATCTTCATCCACACCCTGCGTGGCCAGGTAATGCGGGTCGCGCCGCGCGAGAACGAGTCGATTAATGAAACCTGGATTTCCGACCGGGATCGATTCGGTTACGAGGGCATCTACAGCGACGACCGGTTGGCCGGACCGCTGGTTGACGGCGTTGAAGCGAGTTGGGAATCCGCCCTGGAAGCGGTAGCAACTCATTTAAAGGACGTGATCGCCCAACATGGTCCTGCTGCCGTCGGTTTTCTGATTTCCCCGACCGCCACGGTTGAGGAAATGTATCTGGCGCAAAAACTGGCGCGGGGTCTGGAGGTCGTGAATATTGATCACCGGCTCAGACAGGCTGATTTCAGCGATCAGGCGGTAGCGCCGGTGTTCCCCTGGCTGGGGCAGGCGCTGGAGGATTTGGAAAAAGTGGGTGCGGCGCTGCTGATCGGCTCTAATGTGCGCATGGAGCAACCGCTGGCTGGCCATCGTTTGCGCAAGGCGGCGCTGGCGGGCGGGCAGATCATGTTCATTAATCCCCGCGACTTTGAATTTCGCTTCCCGGTCGCCGCCAAGCGGATTGTTGATCCTGCCGGCATGGTAGCGGCCCTGGCCGGCGTCGCCCAGGCGGTTGCCGAACTGAACGGCACAGCTCTGCCGGGAAATCTGGCGAGTTTGGCGTCCGGAGCTCCAGGTGAAACAGAACGCGCGATGGCTGCTCACTTGGCGAATAACGCAGCAAGCACGGTGCTGCTAGGCAATTTAGCGCTGGCGCATCCCGCGTTGGCCGCACTGCGGGCGCTGGCGGGTTTCGTGGCGCAGCAGACCAGCGCCTGGCTGGGTTATTTGCCGGAAGCGGCGAATTCTGCCGGTGGCTGGTTAACCGGCGCGTTGCCACACCGTCTGCCAGGTGGTCAATTGGCGCCGATCGCCGGTCTGGATGTGCGGGCAATGCTGGAAACTTCGCGCAAGGCTTACGTGCTGATTGGCGTTGAACCGGAACTGGATTGCTGGGACGGCGCGGCGGCGCTGAAAGCCATGCAGAGCGCGGAACAGGTGATTGCACTGAGTCCCTACGCCAGTGCAGTCAGTAAACAGTACGCAAAAATCATTCTGCCCGTTGCTACCTTCGCGGAAACTTCAGGAACCTATGTCAATGCCGAAGGGCGCTGGCAGAGTTTTCAGGGCGCGACCAAACCGTTTGGCGAGGCGCGTCCAGCCTGGAAGGTCTTGCGCGTGCTGGGCAACCTGTGTGGGGTGAGCGGTTTCGATTACACCAGTTCCGAGGAAGTTCTGGCCGAGGCGCAAAATGCCTGCGCTCAGGTACGGCCGGATAATGCGCCGGATTTCGGCCAACCACTGACTCTGTTCCAGACCGATGGCTTGTTGCGGGTAGCGGATGTGCCGATTTACGCCACTGATCCATTGGTTCGACGCGCCCGTTCCTTGCAGACCAGCGCTTTGATGCGGCCTGCCGAGGTGCGTTTGCATCCGGATGTAGCCCAGGAACTGGGGGTCGCTGGACGCGAACAGGTTCAGGTGCGCCAGAACGGCGTCGCGGTCGATTTGCCTTTAATGCTGGACGAGAGCATTCCCCGAGGATGCGCCTGGATTCCGGCGGGGTTGCACGGCAGTATTGCGCTCGGGCCGGCAGTGGGGCCGGTGGCCATTCAATAACAACTAGGATCCGGGATCATGGAAACGCTGTGGACGGTCATCTTTAACCTTCTGAAAATTGTCGCCGTACTGATGCCGCTGTTGTTGGCGGTGGCCTATCTGACCTTTGCCGAGCGCAAGATTATTGGCTATATGCAGGTGCGAATCGGGCCCAACCGGGTCGGCCCCAAGGGTTGGCTGCAACCGATTGCTGACGCCATGAAGCTGATGTTCAAGGAAATCGTCATTCCGACCCGCGCAGATCGTTTCCTGTTTCTCCTGGCGCCGGTCGTGTCCTTCGGTCCAGCGCTGGCGGCTTGGGCGGTGATCCCCTTTGGCGATGGCCTGATGATTTCGCATCTGGACGCCGGTCTGTTGTATCTGATTGCCTTAACTTCGATGGGCGTTTATGGGGTGATCATTGCCGGATGGGCCTCGAATTCCAAATACGCCTTTCTGGGCGCTATGCGTTCGGCGGCGCAGATTGTCGCTTATGAAATCGCCATGGGTTTCGCGCTGGTCGGGGTGTTGATGGCGGCGGGCAGTCTGAATCTCAACCAGATTGTACTGGCTCAGCAAGGTAGCCTGTTGCACTGGTTCTGGTTGCCGTTGCTGCCGTTGTTCTTGGTGTACTTCATCTCCGGCGTGGCGGAAACCAACCGCGCGCCGTTTGACGTGGCGGAAGGCGAATCGGAGATCGTGGCTGGTTTCCATGTCGATTATTCTGGTATGGCTTTCGCGGTGTTCTTCCTCGCGGAATACGCCAACATGATCCTGGTGTCGGCGCTGGCCTCGACCTTGTTCCTGGGCGGCTGGCTGTCGCCGTTCGAGGGCGTTCCGGTGTTGGGCAGTCTGTTTGCCTTCGTACCTGGGGCGATCTGGCTCATCATCAAGATCTCGTTCCTGCTGCTGTTTTTCCTCTGGTTCCGCGCGACCTTTCCCCGCTACCGCTATGATCAGATCATGCGCCTGGGATGGAAGGTGTTTATTCCAGTGACCCTGGTGTGGATCCTGGTGATCGGGCTGGGCGTACTGGGCCAAGTCGGTCCGTGGTTTGATTGATGCGGAGTAAAGTGATGAACACACTGAACGCCCTTCGTTACTACTTCAAGAGTTTCGTGTTGTGGGAACTGTTGCTGGGTTTGGGAGTGACTGGCCGTTATCTGTTTTCCAAAAAGATCACGGTGCAATACCCGGAAGA
>JAGRHM010000059.1:3461-3969 GCA_020445005.1 Candidatus Competibacteraceae bacterium
ATCGAGTCTGAGCAGCGCGAGGATGGCACCCGCCGCACGACTCGCTATGACATTGATTTATTTAAGTGCATCTACTGCGGCTTCTGCGAGGAAGCCTGTCCGGTGGATTCCATCGTGGAAACCCGGACCTTTGATTATCATTTCGAGAAGCGCGGCGAGCATATCATGACCAAGGAGAAGTTGCTGGCGCATGGCGACCGTTGCGAAGCCCAGATTGCCGCCGACCGGGCCGCTGATGCGGCTTATCGCTAACCGGCCCCGTTTCCAGAAAATAACCAGCAGGTCCGCTCATGGGATTTGAAAAATTTCTGTTCTACGTCTTCGCTCTGATCTTGATCTTTGCTGCGGTCAGAGTCATCACGGTGCGTAACCCTGTACATGCCGCGTTATTCCTGGTGCTGGCGTTTTTCACCAGCGCCGCGCTTTGGCTGTTGATTGAAGCGGAGTTTCTGGCCATTACCCTGGTGTTGGTCTATGTTGGCGCGGTGATGGTGCTGTTCCTGTTCGT
>JAGRHM010000060.1 GCA_020445005.1 Candidatus Competibacteraceae bacterium
ACCTTGTACACGATGCCGGAGGCGTCGCTGCCGCCGATGTGGAAATCTTCCGGTTCGCCCGCCTTGTTGCGCGCGCCAATGACGTTGACCGGAATGCCCAGGCCCGCCCAGACGTTGTTGTAATTGATGCCGGCGGCCATGACATAGACCAGCACTTCGTCATCGGCAATCGGCGGGGTGTTGACTACTTCCTTTTGAAACGCTTCCATCGGCTTGCCAAAACGCTCCGGGCGAATCAGCCAGGCGTGCATCTTGGGGGGAATAACGCCCAGGGGAGGCATTTCACCGAGGTTATAGAGTTCTTTAGCCATTTTGCTGCATTCCTCTCTGTTGGGGTTGTTTGTTTAGGGATTAGGAATTCGCGCTTGGAAATCAGGGATAACGCGGTGACGCAAGTCTTCGTAGGCGGCGATGGGCGAGCGGCGCGGGGCGTGAACCAGTTCCGCGAACAGGGTGTCTTCGCCGCCCAATTGATTAATCCCGTAGCGCCCGAATTCTTCGCGCAGGTGCTTGACCAGCCATTCGGCCTGACAGCGCTGGCGGCGGGCGGTGAATTGCTCCCGTTCTAGTAACCACGTCCGGTGACTGTCCAGCGCATCGGCCAGCGCTTCGATGCCACTGCCCAGCGCCGCACTGGCGGACAGGGCCGGGGCTTGCCAACCATCGCTGTCCGTGCGCCGACCCAGCGTCGTTTTGAGTTCGGACAGGGTTTTACGCGCCGCCATGCCGATGTCTTCCTTATTGACGACGATCACATGCGGAATTTCCATGATGCCCGCTTTCAGGAACTGGATGCTATCGCCGGAGGCCGGTTGCGCGACGAAGCAGGTGGTGTCGGTCATTTTGGAAACATCGATTTCCTTCTGACCGACGCCCACGGTTTCCACCAGCACAATGTCAAACGCCGCCAGCATGGCCAAACTCATCGGCCAGACTTCGGCGCTCAGGCCGCCAAATTCGCCGCGACAGGCCAGCGAGCGAATGAATACTTCCTTATCCGCGCCGCTGGCGTGCATCCGCAACCGGTCACCCAACAAGGCGCCGCCGCTGATCGGGCTGGACGGGTCCACGGCCAGGATGGCGACTTTCAAGCCTCGTCGTCGCCAGACCTGAATTAGCGCGGCGGTCAATGAGGATTTGCCCGCACCCGGCGGTCCCGTGATGCCGATCAGGTGGCTGCCGGTTTCCAGTTTTCCAGCGGGCAAGGCGTCCAGAAACGCTGCTGCACATTGCCGGGCCGCCGGTCGCCGGTCGTCGAGCAGATTCAACGCCTGCGCCAGCGCCAGCCGATCACGGGCGCTGACGGCGGTCGCCAGCTCCGCCGGATCGGGAAGCGCTGTTCCGATCATGCCACAGCAACCGGTTGCAGGTCGTGGTTCTTGCGAATCAGGTTGAGAATATCCACCATGATCCCGTTCATGTCGATATCCTTGGGTGTGTAAACGGCTGAAATGCCATGCTCTTTAAGCAGTTTGGCATCACTTTCCGGGATGATGCCGCCGATGACCACCGGCAGGTTTTTCAAGCCGACCTGGGTCAACTGGTTGAACACATCCTCAACCATTTCGACGTGACTGCCAGACAACACCGACAGGCCGATCAAATGTACGCCTTCCTCCAGCGCCGCCTTGGCGATCTGTTCAGGGGTCAGACGGATACCTTCATAGACGATTTCAAAACCAACATCACGGCCCTTGACGGCAATCTGTTCCGCGCCGTTGCTGTGTCCGTCCAGGCCCGGCTTGCCGATCAGCAGGCGCAGGGGTCGACCTAGTTCATTGCCGGTCTTGACCACTTCGGTGCGAATCGCAACGGCCTTGGCGCCCCGGCTGTCATCGTTGGCAGGAATGTCGATGCCGGTGGGCGCGCGGTATTCGCCGAAGATGTCACGCAAAGTTTGCGACCATTCACCGGTGGTCACCCCGGCGTGAGCGCATAGAATGGACGCCGGCATGATGTTTGCTCCGCCGCGCGCCGTTTCGGCCAGATTGGCCAGCGCCGCTTTGACCTCGGTGTTATTGCGCTGGGCGCGGAAGGCGTTCAACCGCTCGATCTGTTCCCGTTCAGCGCGCGGATCGACTTTCATAATGCCGCTGTCAACACCGCCGGTCAGCGGAGAGACTTCGGTTTCCTGGTAGCAGTTCAGGCCGATAATTTTCAGGTCGCCGCGTTCAATGGCGCGCATCCGCTCGGTGTGGCTGGTGACCAGTTGCCGTTTGACATAGCCGGATTCGATGGCTTGCACCATGCCGCCTTGTTCCTGCACCCGGGCCATTTCCTCGGTCGCGCCATCGACCAGCGCCTTGACCTTGGCGGCGATCACCGGCGAACCGTCGAAAATGTCGCCGTACTCCAGCAAGTCGGTTTCAAAGGCCAGCACCTGCTGCATGCGCAGCGCCCATTGCTGATCCCAGGGACGCGGCAGCCCAAGCGCCTCGTTCCAGGCGGGGAGCTGAATGGCGCGAGCGCGGGCCTTCTTGGACAGACTGACGCCGAGCATTTCCAGCACGATGCGCTGCACATTATTTTCCGGCTGCGCTTCAGTCAGGCCGAGTGAATTAACCTGTACCCCATAGCGGAAGCGGCGCATATCCTCGCTTTGTGCATCATAGCGTTCCCGGGCCAGTTGGTCCCACATCTCGCCGAACGCCCGCATTTTGCAGGTTTCCTCAATAAAGCGGATGCCAGCGTTGACGAAGAAGGAAATCCGCCCGACGACTTGTTCAAAACCTTCCGCGCCGATTTGCCCGGAGTCGCGCACCGCATCGAGTATGGCAGTAGCGGTGGACAGTGCGTAGGCCAGTTCCTGGGTCGGGGTTGCCCCAGCTTCCTGCAAGTGATAGCTGCAAATGTTGGTCGGGTTCCACTTGGGGATGTTTTTGACCGTGTAGGCGATGATGTCGGTGATCAAGCGCACCGAGGGTTGCGGCGGGAAAATATAGGTGCCGCGCGACAGGTATTCCTTGAGGATGTCGTTCTGGGTGGTGCCCTGCAATTGTTCGGGTTTGGCTCCCTGCCGTTCGGCGACCGCGACGTACAACGACAACAGCCAGGCGGCGGTGGCGTTGATGGTCATCGAAGTATTCATCTGCCCCAGCGGGATTTGATCGAACAGCGCCTCCATGTCGCCGATATTACAGATCGGCACGCCCACCTTGCCCACTTCGCCACGCGCCAGGGGATGATCAGCGTCATAGCCGGTCTGGGTGGGCAGGTCAAAGGCGACCGATAAACCGGTCTGTCCTTTGCTGAGATTGGTGCGATAGAGTTCGTTGGAAGCCTTGGCGGAGGAGTGTCCGGAATAGGTCCGCATCAGCCAGGGTTTGTCGCGTTTTACTTGGGTGGTCATGAGAGCCTCTTTGTAGAATAACAGTGGGTCGTTGGAATCGAGCTAATTGATTTTTTTCGGGAACACTTGGGTAAAGTCAACCTGTACGCCTTCGTTTTCAATCAATGCTTCGTGAAACAGGGTGTCGCTTTCTGATGTCGTGACAAAGACGGTTCGACTGTAAGGTTCAACCGTCCAGACTACTGGAATGCCTGCATTAACCAGTTGCGTCGCTTTTTGCAACATCTCCTGAATGGTTTGGCTGGATGAAACTACTTCAATCGCCAGGATCGGGCGCTCCTGAAATCGGGGAATATCATGGAATGGGTTCGGTTGAATCTGAGTCTTGTGGAAAACAGAAATATCCGGCGTTAAGCCATTAGCGATATCCAGTGTCAACTCGGGTAATGGTTCAATATCTTGATTGCTAATCAGTTGCTTAATGATCTGTAGGCAAATATAGCTATGATTTAATGAAGGCATGATAGGGTCTTCATGATTCTGCAAGGAATTTACTGGTTGATAAGTGACAGAAGCTTCAAGCATCAGCATTCTCCTGTACGGCTGATGTTTCAATCATATTCATCAATATTCCAACAATTTTCTGAGGATTCTTAATATAGTAATCTTCAATATCGATATAAACGATCTGCTCCTGCAATTTCAGGAACTTCCAGGCATGTCCGGTCGTGACAGCGCCATAAATAGAGGACATAACCCGACCTTCCCGCTGGTTATAGATTTTGGCGGCGATCATTTCGGCAATGCATTGGCCTAATCCACTGACAATCCTTTCGTTTTTTGCTTCGACCACCGCAATAACCGGCACATCGAGGAATAACTGTTCAGGAGACTTGCTGAGAATAAAGTCACAGTAGCCGTTCAGTCCTTTCTCTTTGTCGACATTAAAATCGATTCCTGAGAAGAAGCTGATGTTCAATTTCCTTTTAAGTTCCAGCAGAATATTAATAATAATCAATTCAGAACTGGCTTTTTCAGTGCCAATCGCCAAGGCAAGGGGGACGTTTTGTTTCAATATTTCAGACAGGGAATCACTAATCTCGATATCTTCAGCGTTGGAGAATAAACTCTCATGCTCAATAATATCAAGATTGAACACTGATTTAACTTTTTTTATGTCGAAATCGCTATACGGCATAAAATTTCCACTATTTATTTTAGCCTTATAAAATAATATTATTAATTCTAAGTATCCGGGAAATGACTATTAAGATTTATCAAATCATCGAGGTCTTTTAACCTTCCGCTGGCTTTCTTATTTTCTTTTAACTCATGCATTCCTATGATATTCAAAGTCATCTCATCGTATTGAATGACAGTTCTATTGGGGTAGCAATCTGCAAATTCAACTCCATCAATCTTTGTTAAGATGTCAATACGAAATGGTGGATAACCCATTTGTATCACATTGCCTGCTTTCACGAAGTCGGCTTCAGTCAGATTGAAAGAAGAAAATCCAAAATCATCGAGAACATCAACCATTTTTTTAGCATTTTCCAGGGTCGGGTTGATCCAGACATCCAAATCGCCTGTGTATCTTGGATGACCATGCGCGCCGACAGCATAACCTCCGACACTCAGGTATTCGATATCATGTTTGTTTAATAACGAAACAAACTCTTTGAAGTCTTGGCTCAACATCTTTTTCAAGCTTTATATATTGGCTACGCAGCATCTCTATAGCATCAATACGCTCACTCACTGGCCTTGAAATCCAGTATGCGTAATCATTTGGTTGTTTATGTAATGGCACCACTCTAATGATTTTTTCCATAATAACCTAAAAATCTTGCAGTATAAAATAACCAAGAGAAGCATCGTTATAATCAGCTTAAAAATTTATTCAATACGCCTTCACGAGTATCTAGAAGTCCAGGTTTCATAATTTAGTAGAAGGAAAACTTCAGATTTAGCTATTTCATACTTGACCAAATACTACCTCCGAAACCCTCTCGTACATAGATTTTGAGTGGAATAATTGATTTATAATTGTGTCCATCAAGATCAGAGTATTTTATAGTAATTTTTATTTGCACACCGTAATTAAGCCATTCACCATCAGGACTGTTTGGGGTGTATGCACCAAAAGCAGTAGAAAGCTCTTCACCATTACGCAAAACAGGAATTATCGCAGACTCTGAGAAGCATTGATTAACAGCATCTTTCCACTCCGGACGTGCTGTCTGTTCAACTAAAGCCGATAAATCCTTAGAGGATGCACGAAGACATACGTTAGTTGCTGGTCTATTTCCTGTATTAGAAACAACAAGCTTGAAGGTGCTTGCTATATCACTAGTATGTTGTTCTTCAACAAATGCAATAACGATCGGTCGATTAGATTGAAACCATGAGCGGCGCGAAAAATAAACGGACGCAAGAGATACTGCAAAAGCAGCAAAAGAAATAGCTGTTCGAACCTCATCACCAGACATTAATACTTTTATCTGATTATAAAGATCAGTATGCAAACTCAATCCGTTATCTCCAGATCAGTATAAAGGAAGTCGACAGCCCCTCTCTCTTCTGGGAGAGGGGCTTTTTTTACCTCACACCGAACGCCGTTTAATCAACAGCCGCCGTTCAATCTCGAAGATCTTAGCGCTGATCTTCTCCTTGCTCAGTTTCTGCTTATCGTTTTCCTTGACAAACAGATCCGCGCCGTAAGTCTCCAGCGCGGCGGCGGCGCTGATGTTCTTCACGCCGATGAACTGGAAGGTCACGATGCCCGCTGCATCGCTATTCGGCAGTGTTTCGGTTGCGACGACGCGCGACATGGCCGCGACCGTGTCTCCGGAAACCGCCGGCTGCGTGTGGTAGCCCTCAGTGAAACCGAGTTCCCACAATGCATTTTCGCTCACATCACGACTGGCTAAACCCTCCAGCCAGGCGAACACCAACCCGCCATACACAATGGGTTCCCCGCTCATCTTGCCCGACAACCCGGTGCTGTACACCCGGTCAAAGTGCAGCGGATGCGTGTTGCCCACCAGATAAGTCCAGGCCATGTGTTCATCGGTAATGGTGCGGCCATTGGCGTGGACAATCAGATCGCCGAGGGAGAAATCCTCGTAATAGGTGTTGGGGCCGGTCAACTGGGTGGGATAACCGCTGGCGTTGATCGGCAGCTCCGCGACCGGATGCTCGACCCACGGAAAATCGACCGGGGTGGTTGGCGCAGGTGTGGTCGGCAGGCGGTCGCCGCGATAACCGACCATGATTTTCCGTTCGTATTGCAACACCACTTGGTGATGCTGGTTCACGCCCAGGGTGCGAATCAGCACGATGCCCGGCTTATCCTCGCCGCGCGCCTTGCGGTCCACGACTTGGGTGTAACCACGCAGGGTGTCACCCGGATAGACCGGCCGCAGGAACTGCACGTTGTAATAGCCGAGATTGGCGATGGCTTTTTCCGAATCGTTATGCACGCCCAGCGACAGCACCACGTTGAACACCATTTGCGGGCTGGCCGGCAGATCGGGGAAGC
>JAGRHM010000061.1 GCA_020445005.1 Candidatus Competibacteraceae bacterium
TGGGGAACCCGATCAATCAGAACCAGACTGAGCGCCGCCCAGACGTGGACCACGAGACGCCAGCCTACCGCGATTCCCCGCTGATCATCAAACCAGGCGACGACAATTAATGGCGGCAGTCCAAGCGATAGCCCAATCAGCAGGGGATAAGCGGCTGGAACGAAGACCGCCAGCAGGAAGCCGCCCGTTAACCCGCCCCCCAGAACCGCCAGCCCGCCAGTCCGAGGAGTTGGGCGCTGGTGCAGGGAACGGTCGTTGGGATAATCCAGCCATTGCCAGCGGCAAGTAGGCCGGGAAAGGAAACACGTCAGCGCCAGCGCGGTCGTAAAAACCGCGAATATAATCGGAATGATCATTTGGATCACGCCGCGCCAGGGAGTTGACGCGCCCAGGCGGCGATCGCGCGGATATGCTCGGGCGTGGTTCGGCAACACCCCCCAATGAGTTGCGCACCTCCGGCATACCAGCCGCGCGCCTCGGCGACGAAGGTCGCGCAGGTCGCAGCACCGCTCCAGTCACGCCGTTCGACGTTATAAGTTTCCCCGGAATTCGGGTAGACCACGACAGGTTTAGCCGTTGCTGACCGGATCGCTGCGATCAGCGCAGGGATGTACCGGGGCGCAGTGCAGTTCACCCCGATGGCGATCGCCTGGGGAATCTGATCGAGCCAGGCGGCGCAATCGGCCAAGCGCTCGCCATGACAAGTATGCATCCCGTCGCGGGCGCTGAAGCTGAACCAGGCGCATACCCTCGGAAATTCAGCAAGAAGGCGCGCTAAAGCTTTGGCTTCTGCGAAACAAGGCAGGGTTTCACAGGCCAGCAGATCAGGACCGGCTCCCAGCAGGGCGGCCAGGCGCGGACGATGAAAACCCATGAGCGCCGTCTCGCTCAATCCATACTCACCCTGGTATTCGGAACCATCAGCCAGAAAAGCGCCATACGGCCCAACCGAGGCCGCAATTAGCGGTCGTGGCCGACCGATCCTCCGGGTTTCATCCATCCAAAAGGCGTCGCGCGCCTCAGTAGCTAGGCGCACGGACCGCTGAATCAGCGCCAACGCCGTCTCATGCGTTAATCCGCGCCGCATAAAGCCTTCCAGGGTAGCCTGGTAACTGGCGGTGATCACGCAATCAGCGCCAGCCTGGAAATAATCCAGATGGACTTGATAAATCAATTCCGGGTTTTCCAACAGCGTCTTTGCGGACCACAAGGGATCGTGCAAGTCGCAACCCCGTCGCTCCAGTTCCGTGGCCAATGCGCCATCCAGCACGAGAACAGGATATTGCGCCAGGAGAGGAGACAGAGGATTAGTCAACACGGAGGTCTTCATGGATTCCAATCGTTCATGCGCAATGCATCGCAGGGTAGTGTTATAGACTTGGAGTTTACACCAAGATCCCAAATTCATACCGATTGATAAAAAGGCCAATGATAATATCATGCATTTTGTTCAATTTAGAGAAACAGATAGTCTTGCGTGCCAATCTTTTAATACGGGTCCGTAGGGTCAGATGTTTTCGCTCAATCTTTTGAGTATTGGCTTTACCGACACGCTGTTGTTCGGGTGGCAAATGACGTTCATAAGCCCCC
>JAGRHM010000062.1 GCA_020445005.1 Candidatus Competibacteraceae bacterium
CCGCCGATCATGTCGGAATGGCCGTTCAAATACTTGGTGGCGGAATGCACCACGATATCGAAGCCCAGCTCCAAAGGCCGTTGTGCCCAGGGCGTGGCGAAGGTGTTATCCGCCACGGCTAAAATGCCGCGTTCACGGGCCACGCCGGCGACCATCCCCAAATCGACCAGCCGCAACAGCGGATTGCTCGGTGTTTCGACCCAGATCATGCGGGTTCGTGAGTTCAGCGCATTTTCCAGCGCCGTCCGGTCGCACAAACCGGAGTAGGAAAAGTCCAAACCAGCGCTGCGTCGCCGCACCTGCTCAAACAATCGTCGGGTGCCGCCATACAGGTCATCGAGAGCAACGACATGATCGCCGCTGTCCAGTAATTCCAGCACCGTGGAACTCGCCGCTAACCCGGAAGCGAAGGCAAAACCGGCGTCACCGCCTTCCAGATCCGCCACGCAGCGTTCGTAAGCGAAGCGGGTCGGATTCTGACTGCGGGAGTACTCGAAACCCTGATGGACGCCTGGACTGGATTGCACATAGGTCGAGGTGGCGTAGATCGGCGTCACAACCGCGCCGGTGCTCGGATCAGGTGACTGACCGGCATGAATGGCGCGGGTGGCGAAGCCTAGTGAACGGGGGAGATCAGGCATGGCGAGCGTCTTCAATAGAGTAGCGAAATGGGGTTATTTAAGAGCATTGCGTTAGTTTATCAACTATCCTTGGCTTGATTAGCTCAGCGAGTTTGTGAATATATATTAATATTTTTTATATTCAAATGCTTAAATTAAAATTATACTGAACCAACACTCCCGAAGCTGCTGGCCCAGTGCAGGAGTCGATTAAAGATGGGATTTGCTCTCAAATGCTTTTCTGGTGAGTATTGGCAACTTTGCAGTGCCCAATTTGGCGGATCGCGGTTAAGATAGCGTCCGTTCCGTTTCCGGTTGGGAGATTGCTTTCATGACTTTTGTCGTCACTGAAAATTGTATCAAGTGCAAGTACACTGATTGCGTGGAAGTTTGCCCGGTGGATTGTTTCCACGAAGGCCCAAATTTTCTGGTTATCGATCCCGATGAATGCATTGACTGTACCCTGTGCGAACCGGAATGTCCGGCGCAAGCCATTTTCTCCGAGGATGATCTGCCGGATGATCAACAGCAATTCCTTGAACTCAATGCGGAACTGGCTAAAAAATGGCCGGTGATCACGGAAAAGAAAGATGCGCCGTCCGATGCAGCGGCATGGGATGGTAAATCAGACAAACTGCAATATCTTGAGCAATAACCGGGAATGCTAATGTTTTTGGATGCGCAACGATGAGCGACTCACCCTATATTGTCGAAGTCAATCAACATAATTTCGCCTCGGTCGTAGAAGCCTCGCAGCAGGTTCCGGTGCTGGTGGATTTCTGGGCTGACTGGTGTCAGCCTTGCCAACAACTGACTCCGCTGTTGACCAAACTGGCGCAGGAATACCGGGGCGGATTTATTCTGGCCAAGGTCAACGCCGATGCTGAACAGGGGTTGGCGGCGCATTTCCGAGTGCGCAGCTTGCCGACGGTAATGGTGATCTGGCAAGGACAGATTGTGGAGCAGTTAGTCGGTCTGCAACCGGAGTCCGCTTACCGGCAAATTATCGACCAGTTCGGCGGCGCTGCGCCCGGTAATGCGTTGCAGGAACAGATCGAAGCGCTTTGGCAACGGGGTCATCATCAGCAAGTTGTCGAATTGCTGCGCGAGGCGCTGAAACAGGAACCTGATCGGGTTGAATGGACAGTCACGCTGGCGGAAAAGTTGTTGCAACTGGATCAGGGCGAGGAAGCTCGCACCTTGTTGCAAAGTCTGCCGGAGGAAGAGCGCAACCGGCAACCCGCCAGCGGCCTGCTGGCTCGGCTGCAATTTGCTGATATGGCGCAAGGCGCGCCAGATCGCGCGGCACTGGAAACCAAAGTGCGGGCAGATCCCTCGGACAGCGCGGCCCGTCGGCAATTGGCGGCCCGTTGCGTACTAGCCGGCGATTATGAAGCCGCTCTGGAACAGTTTATGGAAATTCTGCGCCGCGATCCGCAATTTGAGGAAGAGGCTGGCCGCAAGGGATTGATTGCGATCTTTGAAATTCTTGGCAACGAAGATCCGTTGGTGATTACCTATCGGCGACGTATGTTCTCGTTACTCTATTGAATAATGCCCTTCGATCAACCGACCTTTGATCGTCTGCGCGCCCAGGCCCGGCAAGCGCGTGAGGTCGGCGATTATCGCCAGGCTGCCCGGTTGGAGCGCCAGGCTGGGGAATGGGCTGGCGTGCGAGGACTTGCTGGTCCGCAAGCGCGCGCCTTGCTATGGGAAGGCTACAGCCTGCGTCTGGCTGGCGAGGATGATCTGGCTTTGACTGCCCTGCTGCAGGCAGCGCACGACCGTGCGACCGCTGATCCTGCTGACGTATTCAGCGCCCTGACCGCCATTCTGTATATCAGCTTGGAGCGTAAGTCGTTCCGGTTCTGTCGGACCTTAATAGATCAAACTAGGGACTGGTTGTTTGAACTGCGTCGCCCCTGGAACGCGCCGCTGGATTTTCTGGAAGGCCAGTTAGCGTTCCGCCGTGGCGACTTTGCCGCAGCTTGGGACTGGCAACAACGCGCCTGGGCGGGTTGGCGCAATGAACATCCTCGCCTGACCCCAGCTACTCACCTCTGGGCATTATGCCGTACTGCTTTTCGGCTCGGCGATCCTGCGGTTTTAGAGCATAAGGTCAGAAAATTGGCAGACCTCCATCCGACTCAATTACTGGAACGAGAATTAGTCCAGCGAGCGCAGCTTTTAATGTGGCGAGTCCAGCCCATAGAACCAGACCCGGTTGATCTGGCTCTGGCCCTGCTGACATCCAGTGTTAACGCTGGGAAAACTCGCAATTCTGGAGCTTATCGTGAAGCCTTATGGGCTTTGGCGTTGGCTGGTTGCTGGCGGGAGGTGGACGATGCGCTTTCCCGGCGCCCGTTGAAAACCGATAGTTTCGAAGACCAGTTGTTACTCGGTGATTTAAGGTTGAGTCGGTTGCGCATGGCGCTGGGTTTACCCCCCAGCGACGCTGATGGCAGCGAGGCGGCTATCAACGTCGTGCAGATAAAAGTCGCGCAATCGGTATCTCCGGAAGCGATCGATGAGATAAAACAGAGTTATGAAATAGCCCAACTGCTGGCGGATGAACAGGACCGACGTTTGGAAACGGGCTGGTATAGTGAAATGGTTCGCCGTCGCCCGAACTTGCTTGCATCGCTGGCTGCGCGTCAATGATGAAGCCTGCTCAGGGTTCCAGAGCGACCTTGACCTGCACTTCCGGTTGCCCATCCCGATAATGGTCGCGGACATAAGCCATGCCGGCGTCCGTCGCGGACTCGGTGCTGGAGTAATAGGCAAATTGTTCCACCAACCGTCCATCCTCAAACAGCGCCGCTATATAAGGCGCATCCAGATTGGTAGTGCAGAAGAACTTCTGTATTTCAAGGATCAATTTCATCGTCGACTCGCTTTATCACTCATTCGAGGTTATAGACAAACCAATAAAAAGGCCGTGACTTGCGCCACGGCCTAGCGGGGTCAAACGATTATTATTATTAAACAATTATGCTTTGCGTGTCTTGCGCATCTTTTCGATCGTTTGCAATTGCGCGATCGCCTCGGCCAATTCCGCCTTGGCGCGGGCAAATTCGAAATCACTCTGATGATCGGCGATGATCTGCTCAGCGCGTTGTTTGGCGGACTGTGCAGCGACTTCATCCAGATCGCGCGCCCGCTCGGCGGTATCAGACAGGATGGTGACAACATGCGGTTGCACCTCCAGCAATCCGCCCGACACATAGAATAGTTGCTCTTCACCGCCCTGCAACTTAACCCGAACCTGACCGGGCTTTAACCGGGTCAACAACTGGCTATGGCGGGGCAAAATGCCCAGTTCACCCAATTCACCCGGTGCGGTCACCATTTCGACAGCGCCGGAAAACAACTCCTTCTCCGCGCTGACGATATCGACATGCAGTGTCATGGCCATGGTGCGTCTCCTGATCGGTTGCTCGTGGAAGGCGGTTCAGCGCACCGAACCGCCAGCTCCTTACAGCTTGTTCGCCTTTTCCACGGCCTCATCGATGGAGCCGACCATGTAGAACGCCTGCTCGGGCAGGTGATCATACTCGCCGGCCACGATGCCTTTGAACGCGGTAATCGTGTCCTTGAGGGCAACATACTTGCCCGGCGAGCCAGTGAAAACTTCTGCTACGAAGAACGGCTGCGACAGGAAACGTTGCACCTTACGGGCGCGGGCCACCACCAGCTTGTCTTCCTCGGACAGTTCATCCATGCCCAAAATGGCGATGATATCCTTCAGCTCCTTATAGCGCTGTAGGGTACTCTGCACCAAACGAGCGGTATCGTAGTGATCCTGTCCCACCACCAGCGGATCCAGTTGCCGCGAGGTCGAGTCCAGCGGGTCTACCGCCGGATAGATGCCCAACTCGGCAATTTGCCGGGACAATACGACCGTGGCGTCCAAGTGAGCAAAGGTGGTGGCCGGCGACGGATCAGTCAAGTCGTCAGCCGGCACATACACGGCTTGAATGGAGGTAATCGATCCGATCTTGGTCGAAGTGATCCGCTCCTGTAGCACACCCATTTCCTCAGCCAGAGTCGGCTGATAACCTACTGCGGACGGCATACGGCCCAACAGCGCCGAACACTCCGTACCGGCCAAGGTGTAGCGGTAGATGTTGTCAATAAAAAGCAGCACATCGCTGCCTTCGTCGCGGAAGGATTCGGCAATGGACAGGCCGGTCAGACCGACGCGCAATCGGTTACCCGGCGGCTCATTCATCTGACCATAGACCAGCGCCACCTTGTCCAGCACGTTCGACTCCTTCATTTCATGATAGAAGTCGTTGCCTTCGCGCGTCCGCTCGCCCACACCGGCAAACACCGAGTAACCGGAGTGTTCAATAGCGATGTTGCGGATCAATTCCATCATGTTGAC
>JAGRHM010000063.1 GCA_020445005.1 Candidatus Competibacteraceae bacterium
GCGCCGCGAAACGACAGGAAAAAGACGCCGACAAATACTGGAATCAGGGCAATACGGAGCAGCGTCAACAGCGTGGGCAGGTTCAGTTGCATGATGCAATGCGTCATCAACCGCCGCTATGGAAGGCGTCATAAATCCGTTGCGCCAACTCCGCGCTGATGCCCTCCACTTGGGACAGATCCTCGACGCCGGCTTGCGCCACCTGCTTCACGCCGCCGAATTGTCTTAGCAAGGCTTGTCGCCGGCGGGGACCAATCCCGGCAATGACATCAAGGGTCGACCCGGTGCGCGCCTTGGCGCGTCGCTGACGATGGCCGGTGATCGCAAAGCGATGCGCCTCATCGCGGATTTGTTGGACCAGGTGCAGGGCAACTGCGTCAGCGGATAAAATGACTGGCCGGCGTTCATGGAGCAGGTACAGCGTCTCCAGCCCTGGTTTACGCTCTGGTCCCTTGGCAATACCGACTGGCGTTACTCCCACTACCTGTAATTCTTCGAGCATTTCACCGGCTTCAGTCAATTGTCCCTTGCCTCCGTCCACAAAAAGAATATCAGGTAAACGTCCGTTTTCTTCGCGCAACCGCGAATAACGTCGGGTCAGGGCCTGACGCAAGGCCGCGTAGTCATCGCCGGGCGCGATCCCTTCAATATTGTAGCGGCGATAATCCGTTTTGAGAGGGCCCTCAGCGCCAAAAACGACGCACGCCGCCACGGTCGCCTCGCCGCGGGTATGGCTGATATCAAAGCATTCCAGGCGCGTCAGGGCATGATCAATGCCCAGCGCTTCCTGCAAAGCTTCCAGGCGGCGGCGCATCCCCGCCTGACTGGCCCACTGCGCGGCCAGCGCCTGTTCAGCGTTGCGCTGCGCCAGTTCCAGCCAGCGCGCCCGCTCGCCGCGTGGATGCGTAACCAGCGCGACTCGTCGCCCCGCCCGTTCCTCAAGCGCTTGCGCGAGCAACAGCGCATCCATCGGTTCATGACTCAACAGCACTTCGGCGGGAATAACTTTGTCCAGATAATATTGCCCGAGAAAGGCGCTCAGAATAGCGCCGGCTTCCGCGCTTTCCGGCAAAGCCGGAAAAAAGGCCCGATTGCCCAGCAAGCGGCCGTCGCGAAACACGAAAACCTGCACACAGGCTGCGCCGCCGCGCAGCGCGCAGGCCACGACATCCAGGTCTCCACGTTCCCCTTCGACATGTTGGCGCTGCTGAATGTGCCGTAATTCGATGATCTGATCGCGACAGAGCGCTGCTTCCTCGAATTTCAATGCAGCCGCCAACGTTTCCATACGCTGCGCCAAGTCTTCGATCACTTGACCGCTGCGCCCTTCCAGGAATAGGACGGCATCGCGCAACTGGCGCTGATAGGCGTCTTTGTCCACCAGACCCACGCAGGGCGCGGTGCAACGCTTGATCTGGTATTGCAGACAGGGACGGGTGCGGGCGCGAAAAAAACTGTCTTCACAGGAACGCAAGCGAAAAATCTTTTGCAACAGATCCAGCGTATCGCGCACGGCGTTGGCGTTGGGATAAGGCCCGAAATATCGGCCAGAGCCACGTTTAGCGCCGCGATGCAGCGACAAGCGGGGAAAGCCATCAGCAGAAACATGAATATACGGGTAACCTTTGTCGTCGCGCAGGAGAATGTTGTAGCGTGGTCGCAGTTCCTTGATCAAGGCGCTTTCCAGAA